>JAOUPZ010000109.1 GCA_029879595.1 Deltaproteobacteria bacterium
ATGGGCGCCCTTGGCGGCCAGGGTATAAACACCATCCTCATAGAAAAGCACCGGGTCCGAGGGCTTGAGAAAGCGCAGAACCGTTTTCAGGGTGTTGTTCCGGAAGGGAGACTGGTTGATTATGTGCAGCATTTAATTACCTTTACGATTTGAGGTTCAAAACTTTTTATCGCGCAAAAGGCCCTTAATGGGGCACCAGCACATCCTGTTCCTTCATCATGTTTCCCAGTTCCTCCGAACTGACCACTTCCACTCCCACTACCAGGTCATCCTCGGTCAGCCCGCGCTCTTCCATGGACTCCCGGTCCACATACAGCTTCTCAATGTCGTAGCCGTCCAGGGCCCTGAAGGTATTTGAAAAGCCCTTGATGCCGATTTCAGAGGTGTCCTGGTTCTTCACCAGTGCATAAACCCCGTCATCTATGAAGGCCACGCTGATATCCTGTTCGAAGGCGCCCATGATCAGAATCATTTCCAGGGCCTCGTAGGTGTAGATTGTCCCATGGGGAGCCCGGCGGATGATGTTCATGAACTTCTTCACCACCTCCTGGTCTTCTTCCATTTCCTCATTTCCAGGTGCTGTCATGGAGCCTCCTAATCGCCAAATGTGACCAGCCGGTCAACGCGCATGGCTATGTCCGTGAGCGTTCCCAGGCCTGTGATCTTGCAGTTTTCCCCCAGCACTTCATTGCTGATGCCCCTTCTTTTCGAAGCGGCGATGCAGGCCCAGATATCAACACCCTGTGAGCCCAACTCTGACCAGAGCTTGAAAAGGTCGCGATCATCCTGTGGGGGGTCGGCCTTGTTGCTGACATTGATTACTGCATCGTTATACATGAACACCGATTCAACAGTATGGCCCTTTTCTATCGCGGCCTTGGCAAAGCGATAGGCGGAATCGGCGGCCTGATGATTATACGGGCCTTCCTTGAGCAGAATTCCAATTCTCATGATCCTCCCCTGGGGGTCAGGTTCAGTGTTAAACTTGTCACCGCAAGCCGGTTGCCTGTGGGTGGTTATTTCTTTTTCAGCAGGTACTGATACTCCTCGCCGGATTCAGTCTGTTCAATGAGCTCGTTTCCGGTCCGGCGGCACCAGGCATGAATATCATTTACCGATCCCGGGTCGGTGGAAACCATTCGCAGCACCTGGCCGGACTGCAGGGAGTCCATGGCCTTTTTGGTTTTCAATACTGGCAGGGGGCAGTTCAAACCTCTGCAATCCAGTTCCTGATCGGGTGTGATTCCACTCATGGCTCTTCTCCTGACTTCGTTGGGTTATTTCCGGCGCAAGCCGTTTTTCTTCTGCGCTTGCTAGGCACCTGTGAGACTGCTAAACGCCCGCTGAGATAATGCCTTTTAAAAACTTTTGCATTAATGAAGATTCATATGGCCAAAGGAGAAAAAACAAAGTGACAAAGTCACGATGGCCTGCAATAGGGGTTGAAAATAGGAGTTTTTCTGCTGGGGACTCCCTGCGGGGAGTCCCCTATCCGGTGTGCCCCGGCAGGGAACCGGACCGGCTTGTTTTTCCTGAGCGGTGAACTTCCCGCCGGGTGAGGTGTCGCAACTCTTTTCCTGCTTTCAGGTGCGGTCAATCATTGCCTTCTTCCAGGTTCGTGGAGCCCATTACGGCCCTGATGGCCGCCTTCAGGTCATCCTGGCGATAGGGCTTTCTCAGCAGCAGATAACGGCTGTCGGTCCTGGGCAGCATATCCTCCAGGTCAATGATATGACCGCTGCAGAAGATCACGGGCAGTCCGGGAGTGAGCTTTACCATCTCCAGAAACAGATCGGGGCCGTTGATCTTGGGCATGAGCATATCCAGGATCACCAAGTCAAAGTTCCCGTCTTTTTCCTGGAACACTTCAAGCGCTTCCTCGCCATTGGCGCAGCCGTGCACATCATGGCCGACTATCTCCAACAGGCGCATCAGGTAGTTCAATACCCCTGAGTCATCTTCGGCCACCAGTATCCGGTATCTCTTCTGGTTGGCCGCGCTTATCTCCCGTCCCGCTTCTTCCATGGCTTCGTCCTCTACCGGTAATAACACCCTGAATTCGCTTCCCTGACCCTCCTTGGTGGTCACATCTATGGCGCCCCTGTGGTGCTCAATGATCCCATAAGATGTGGATAATCCCAGGCCGGTTCCTTCGCCCGGGGTTTTGGTCGTATAAAAAGGATTGAAAATATGCTCAACAATGGAGGGCGGGATGCCCTGACCGTTATCCCTTACGGTAACTTCCACGCACCAGGTCCGTGACAGGTGGGGAAAACGCTCCGAAATACGCTTGGAGGGGAAAACCAGCCGGGTGTGAATTTCCAGCACCCCCCCGGAAGGCATGGCGTCACGGGCGTTGGCGCAAAGGTTGATAATCACCTGCTCAATCATCACCGGATCCATGAAGACTTGAGGCAGATGCTGTTCAAAGGCTGTTTGAATATCAATTTGCTCGCCAACCAGTGACTTCAGAATATGCAGCAGGCTCTCCATCAGGTCGTTGATATCCATCAGCCTTGTCTGGAGTTCCCTGCGCCGTGTGAAATCCAGCAGATGGTGGGTCAGCTCGGTGGCCTTGTCCACCGCCTTCTGGATATTTGTAAGATCGCGTATCAGCTTGGGATTCTCTGAGGCATTCCGCTGCGCCAGTTCGGAATACCCCCGCATCACCTGCAGCAGGTTGTTGAACTCATGGGCCAGTCCGCCCGCAAGCTGGCCAACCGCCTCCATCTTCTGTATCTGGCGCAGTTGAATTTCCATGTTGAAGCGTTCGGTGATGTCATGATGCACCGCAATGAAATGCGTTATCTCTCCATTTTCGTTCTTGATGGGAGAATGCACCGCATCAACCTCAATCAGGGACCCGTTTTTTCTCCGGTTCGTGTGATTGCCCGCCCAGACCTGTCCTGACTTGATGCAGCGCCACATCCTGGCGTGGGCTGAGGTTTCCCTCTTGCCTGAATTTAGTATGCGCGGTGTCTGGCCTACTGCCTCTTTGGCGGAATACCCGGTGGTTTTCTCAAAGGCCTTGTTGACATAGAGAATCACCCCCTCGGCGTCCGTTATGAACACCAGATCCCCGGCCTGGTTCACGGCCTGGCTAAGCAGGTCCAGCCGCTGTTTTGTATCCTCGTAATCTGTAATATCAACCATGGTCATCTGGCAAATGGACTGTCTGTCAACCTCGATTTTCTTCAATCTTGCCTCAGTGGTTTTGCTTGAAAATTCGCCTTCTTTGGTTTTGATTCTTATTTTCTTTGGCCCGCATTCTTCCGCCGTACCACTGCACATCTCCAGGAGAGAATCCAGATCATCACCCTGGATGATCTCCCTTATTTGTTTGCCTTTTATTTGTTCAGGGTGCTCATAACCAAATATTTTGGCAAGTGCTTCATTGGCAAATAATATTTCACCATTTTTAAAAAGACAGATTCCCTCGAAGGCTCCTTCCACCAGGTTCCGGTATTTCTGCTCGCTTTTCTCCAGTTCCTTGCGGGCCTCCTTTTCCGAGGTGACATCCATGAAGGTGGACAGAACCGCAGGTCTGCCCTCCCAGGAAAAACCACGGCTGTTGATTGAAGTCCAGAACCGGGAACCATCGGCATGATACACCTCGCAGGTCAAGGCTGACATCCCGCTCTGGCTGCCGGAGTGGGTATGAGTCTCGTTGTACGCCAGGATGCGTTCCCTCTCGTGGGCCACCACCATGTCCAGCAGTGTTTCGTTTTTCCCAAACGGGTTTTCCGCGGAAAAACCGAACATCCGGCGCAGCATCCGGTTGGTATAAAGAGGCTTGAGTTCCCGGTGTACAATCACACCATAGGGAGCCATATCCATCAGTTCCCGGAATTTGTTCAGGTCTCCGGGATGATCCTTGAATGAATCGGACTTTGGGCTGTTTTCCGATTCCATGGTTGGTCCCATCAGGTTTCCCTTCGTTTATGTTTGACGGATTCCGTTGGTGTAATGCCTTCCAGAGGCTTTTCCTGCCAACAACCGGCAACATGCACGGCCCTGCATCCCCGAAAAGCATGTATCACATTCTGCCTTTCCACCTGTTACCACCGGGATTGAAGAACCCCACCGGAATATGCCAGCAGGGAATACTCCGCACCGGAAAAGGGACCCGCCCGTTTTTTCTTATCATGAAACATATACTTTTGTTGCTGGAATTGCAAGTATTTTCCCACCACCTGCATGAGCAGCATATGTTTTTTGTTTCCGTATCCATAGATGTTTGGCCGGGAGTCATTACCGTCAAACGGGCAGGCCATCCGTCGTTTTACCCCGTTCAGCGCCCAGGGTTCTTGCCAGCCAATTGAAACACCTGCTGCGAGGATTATTTGCCCTGGAGTCTTTCCAGCAGTTCCACCAGCCTCTTATCCCTTTCCTCAAGGGCCGCCATGGACTGATGTATCTCGGGAGGGGCGACCCTTTGGCCGCACAGATCCGGCTCCAGGGGGCATCTTTCACAGGTTCCGTGCACCTCTGTCAGTTTCAGGGCCGGGTCATCGTGAAACTTCACCGTTTCCCGGAACGCCTCATCGGACAGCACTCCCAGGGTAACACTGGTGTTGGTGCCCGGAGTGAGTGAGAGCGGTCTGGCCAGGGAGAACAGAAAATACTCCTCCTGCTCGGGCATGAACCGGCAGCGTTGTGCCGCCGCCAGGGGCTGAATCCCGGATTCCGGCTGGGGATTTCGAGCCAGTGTGCGCAGTATGTTCATGGCGACCCAGCGGCGGCAGACATGCTCCTGCTCACCAAAGACCATCGGAGCGCCGGGCCCCGCCAGGTTGAGCTGTTTGTTCACATGGAAGGTATCCCCTTCAAGGTGGTGGTTCACCCTGTGAAAATGCAGGTGCTCCAGTCCGAAGTGGGTGGGGATTATCTGGGTAAGCCGGTACAGGAACATCTCCGGGGTGACCCGGTAGCCGTACATGATCTCCACGAAATCCTGGGGATCCCAGCGTTTTTTGGAAAAGAACTTCTTAAGGTCGTCTATCAGCATGGCCCGGTTGATCAGGAGCGCCCCTGAATAATACGAAGCCTTGAAGTCGTTTAGCACCTGCTCAAATGATTCCACCTCCGCCCGGGAGGAGGTGGTCCCCCGGGCCTTTAGCCCCAGCTCCCGGTAGCCTATCTCCCGCCCCAGCTGAAAAGCCTTCTGCCGTTCAGAGAGCCGCGGGTTAATCAACAGCCTTTCCGGCGGGCCCTCTATCCATACCGACCTGAACCCGCTAAGCTCCGGATTTTCCCCCAGCACCTTTTCGTCAATGGCAATGCCATACTCCTTCTCCAGCACATCCTTCAGGGACTGCAGGCTCACCGGCGCGCCCCATCCCTTCTTGATCAGCAGTTCGGAAACAGCGTCTTCAATTTCCTCGAAGTAATTGCGATGGGTTTCCTGGTAGGAGCGCAGCATGGCGTAGAAGAAGTGCTCCACATGCATATCGTAGCTCCCCGCGATTTCCACCAGGGTGCGGATGAGAACACTCACCTCCTTGGGTGCCTTGGACAGCAGCTCGATTACGTCCCGGGGGGCCAGGCCGATCATCTGCAGGGGCAGGGCCTGTATCAGGGGGGAGTCCAGAAACGCCCCCAGGGCGTCAAGTTCACCGCCCAGCTTCAGGGAGACCATGTCGTCGTAGGCCACTTCAAGCACATTGGACAGCTGCAGGATCTTGTCGGCCTTGGGGTATTTCTTCCCTTTTTCAATCTCATTCAGATAGGAAATGGACATTCCGGACAGTTCGGACATTTCCTTGAGACCCAGCCCCTTTGCCTCCCTCAGTTTCCTCAGTTTAAGTCCGAATATTACGGGCAGGTTCTCACCACGCATGATGGATGGTTCTCCTAGGATTCCGGCTGGTTCTGGGGCTCTGGCGATGTTGTTGAAACCCTGACCGCTGGCGCTGATGGTTGCGGCCCCCTTGAGGGCGGTTGCCTGGCAGGCGGGCGGAGCTTTTGTGCTGCGCGCCTGCCGGAGGTCCCGGAACTCGACTCCGGGCATCATCCGTTCTCTGCTATCCCCGTTGCGCACATTTCTCTTATTAATAACATTTTCTCCGTATTTTTCCAAATTTTACGCCATCAGCGAAATACCGGAGATTATGCATGGCGCGAGCTTTTTGAGAATTTTCGCTTCACGCGAATTTTTCGCTGATCCGGATAATCCCAACAAAACAGAGCCTTGTGTCCAGCGGGCAATTTAAAATATTGCATCCGGTTGCGATTTGCTGTGAGTACCGATATTTATTCCCCAGCCCGGTTCTGTTAAGATTCTAGATAGATAAGGCCGTCTACCCCAGGAGATGATTTCTCCGGGCAGCGCGGTTGTCACCAAAACGCCGGGCTTCAGACACCCGGCAATACTTCGCCGGAGCAGCCCCCTTGGCCCCAGACATGAAAACACCACCCAAGGACCCCGGAAGCCCCCGGAACAAAGACGGCGGAAAAGTTCCGGCTGAGCACCTTCCCCCCGGCGCCAGCTTTGGACAGATACAAATGGCGCGCCGGGCCATGCTCGCCCCGATGGAGCTGAACAAGGACCTGCATTATCACTTCCTGGGCGTCGGCGGAGTGGGCATGAGCGCGCTGGCCGCAATCATGCACCGCCGGGGGCACAGGGTTTCCGGCAGTGATTCCCGGGAAGGCCGCACGCTGGAACGGCTGCGCGCCGAGGGTATCCGCGTCCACATGGGCCACAACGCCGAGGCCCTGCGGGAAGCCGGAGCGGTGGTGTATTCCACCGCCATCGGCCCCGGGCACCCGGTCTGGGCGGAAGTGGAGCGCCTGGGACTGCCCCGCCACCACCGCTCACAGGTGCTGGGGGCGCTGGCCGGGGAACGCCGCACTCTCGCCGTCACCGGCACGCACGGCAAGACCACCAGCAGCGCCGCCCTGAGCCATGTTCTGCTTGAAGCCGGCTGGTCTCCGACGGTGCTTGTGGGGGGCGATGTTCCTCAGCTCAGCGGAGTGAATCACCACATAGGCCAGGGCGAATGGATGGTCTGCGAGGCCGATGAAAGCGATGGCAGCTTTCTCAACCTCACTCCGGCCGGCATACTGCTCACCAATATCGAAGCCGACCACCTGGATCAGCATGGCTCCCTGGACAACCTGGTTACGGCCTTTGAGGAATTCCTGGGGCGTATCCGGCCCGGGGGCTGGCTGTCTTACTGCTGCGACGACCCGCTGGCGGCCCGGCTGGGATATTCCCTGGAAAAAACCGCCCGCATTACGGCCGAGTCATACGGAATGAACGAGGAAGCCCAGGTCCGCGTGCATCTGGACAGCATGAAGGCCGGAGAGATGCACCTGAGCCTGTACCGGAACGGAAGCACCTACCGGCTCCGCACCCAGCTTGCCGGTCGTCAGAATGCCCTGAATCTGGCCGGCGTGTTTTCCCTGGCCTGCCAGGCCGGCATAGAACCCGAACAGGCCCTGCGGGCCCTGGCCGGCTTTCAGGGAGTGGCCCGGCGCCAGCAGTTTGTGGGCAAAATCGGAAGCCTGCTCCTTTTTGATGATTACGCCCACCACCCCACCGAGGTCGCCGTGACCGTGGAGCAGTTTCTGGCCACCCATGGCGAACCCCTGACGGTGGTTTTCCAGCCCCACCTGTACTCGCGCACCGCGCAGTTTGCCGATGAGTTCGCCCGGGCCCTCAAGCCGGCCACGCGTGTTTTTGTGACCGAGGTGTACGGAGCCCGCGAGCAGCCCATCGCCGGAGTCAGCGGAAAGATGATCACCATGCGCCTGAATGAGGAGCTGGGCCACCGGGATTCCTGGTTCGTGGCGGACTGGGAGGAACTGGCGCGGCTGGTGCGTGAAGGGGAAATCACAACGGGAACACTGCTGACCCTGGGCGCGGGAAACATCACCGAACTGGGGCCGTTCCTGTTGGACAGGACGAAGCAGGACCCGCCCGCCCCACACGCCAGCCAGGAGGCCCAGTGACGTCAGACTGGCGAAGGGACCTCGCCGAGGGAATAAGGCTGTCCACGGTTCACCTGGATGCCGAACTGAAACAAAGCACCACCCTCAGGGTGGGGGGAACTGCCTCATGCCTGGTGGAGGTGGAGGACGAGGGAGAACTCCAGTGGCTGGACACATTTGCCGCCCGCCACGGGCTGCCCTTCAGAATAATGGGCAAGGGCTCCAACCTGCTGATAGGCGATGGCGGCCTGCAGGGCATACTGATCAGGCTGGGCCGGGCCTTCCGCGAGGTCCATGCGGAGCCCGCCTCCCGCACGGCCACCGCAGGGGCCGGGCTGGCCAACGCCACATTCGTGGAGCGCTGCCGCTCGGCGGGCCTGGGAGGGATGGAGTTTCTGGCGGCTATTCCGGGAAGCGTCGGGGGAGCCATCGCCATGAACGCCGGTGCCCACGGAGCCGAGACCGCCGATTTTCTGGTATCCGTGCGGTATTTCCAGCGGGAGCGGGGGATCATGGAAAAACCGGCCGGGGAACTCACCTTTGGTTACCGTCAGTCGCCCTTCCACTCCGGCAGCGGCATGTTCGTACTGGGAGGAACCTTTGCCCTGAGCCCGGCCAGTGACGAGGAAATCAGGGCCGCCCGGGACAGGATAATGCAGTACCGCCGCGCCACCCAGCCCCGGGAGTGGCCCAACTGCGGCTCGGTGTTCAAGAACCCGCCGGGGCAGCACGCCGCCCGGCTTATCCAGGAGGCCGGCCTGAAGGGCTGCCGGGTGGGTGATGCCCAGGTGAGCGAAAAACACGCCAACTTCATTCTTAACCTGGGCCAGGCCAATGCGGCCGATGTGCAGGAGCTGATCCGCCGGATCAGGGAGACCGTGCTTGAGAAAACCGGCATCGGACTGGAGCTGGAGGTGGAGGTGTGGGAGGACCGCCAGGAATGAAGGATTATAAAAAACCACGGAAAACAAAGAGCAGAAAGCTTTCCGCCCGGCTTGAACGAGGCGAGATTTCCGGTGCCAGAAAAACTCAGCGGGAGTCCCAGGGGTTAAAAGCCTATTCGCGTCCCCAGAAAAACACCAGGAACATGGGCTCCCTGCGGAGAAGCCTGCTTTTTACCTGGCGATACCTGCTGCGCCCCAGGGGCT
>JAOUPZ010000448.1 GCA_029879595.1 Deltaproteobacteria bacterium
GCTGATCCGCACCGGCCGGGACCTGCCCGTCATGACTCCGCTTTTGAACAACAACGACCTGGAAGCAGCCCGGATGGTCTCATACAACAAGGCGCCCCTGGTTTTTCGCTCCCTGGCCTATGCCGTGGGGCCGGGACTCTTCCAGGATACCCTGAGTTCGTTTTACTACATGCACCGCCACCGCAGCATTGAACTGAGAGACTTCCGGGCCACCCTGGAGGGTGTGACCGGAGACGGCTACGAATGGTTTTTCGACCGCTGGTTTTACGGCACCTCTGATATCGATTTCTCCATCCAGGACTGGAGCGAGAAGATCACCCCGGAAGGACATGTGGTGGAGGTGGTCGTCCGGCGCAGGCCGGTTTTGCCGCTGCCTGTCACGGTGGCCCTTTACACGGCGGATGGCAACCGGCACACCCAGGGCTGGAACACCCCCGAGGCCGAGACCACCTTGCGCTTCGTGGTGCCCTCGGGCACCAAACGGGTGGTTATCGACCCGGACGAATACTGGCTGGAAAGCAACAGAAAGAACAACTACTCAGAGAAGCTGTTCCGCATCAGGCCCTTTTTTGACTGGTCCAAGCAGCGGGAAATCCTGATCACACTCCAGGGGCTGATGGGAGGCAACGCCATCGACGGCAACTACCTGGGACTGGGCATGCGGATTCAGTTTGACGAGAAGAACAGCCTGTATCTGCTGCCCATTTACGGGGAGCGGACCGGTCTGGTGAATTATGAAATATCCTGGCAGAAAAGCCCGTTTATTTTCAGCGGAATGCGGGGCAGCCTAAGTCTGCAGCACCTGGGGGGGATATCCACCCATTCCGCCGGGGTGGAATACATGGCCTACCAGAGAGGAAAGAACACCCTGGAACTGGGGGTGAAGCTGAACCTGGAACAGGTGGAAGGAGCCACCTATGAGGAAAACGGCTCGGTCATCGAACAGCCCATTTCCAAAGCGGACAATGTGACATATTCCCTGGGCTACAGCCTGGAACCCAACAGCCAGATGGATACCAATCTGTTCCTGGAGTTCTCCCGCTCACTTAACTCCCTGGAAAGCGATTATGAGTTCGATATCTTCGCAGGATACCTGCTGCAGGCCCTGAACGCGCCCCCAAACTCGGCTCTCCTGATAAATCTTCTCAGAGGCGCCACCACCGGAGAAACGCCCTTTCAGAAGCGGTTTTTTATCGGAGGGCCGGAAATGCTGCGGGGCTACCCCCGCGATCCGTTGCTGTCCTATGACGAATACGTTGGAATGCGCATGGATTACCGGTATATCTTTTCCCGGAAGATCTTCGGCAGCGCCTACCAGACCCGGCGCTTTACGGCCATTCTGTCCTCGGATGTGGCCCGCGGCTGGAACGACGGGGAAAACTGGCGGAAGACCACCATCAGGAGAAACGCGGGGGTGGGCCTGGAAGTCATGATCAATGTGTTATCCATCGTGGAGTTCCCGGTGATAATGGAGGTCTCCCGACCCATCGCCGATGAGGAATACAAGGACACCCAGATCATTCTGTTCGGGGTGTTCAGCTTTTAAGCCAATTTTTTCAGGCGCGGCCCGCCAGGGCGTGATATAAAATTACCGGGGAATGGCAAAACAGGGTATTATTCCGGGTTGTACCAGGGTTGGCAGAAAAACCCCGCCGCTGAACCATGGGTTCTGATTTTATTTTTTGTGACAGGAGGTTGTCTGATGGTGTATTCGGGTTTCTTTATCCGGCTTCTTGCCGCCGGTCTTGATGGTGTCATCTTGTTGCTGGCTTTCTCCTTTTTGAACATGGTCGTATTTTCCGGCGTGGACCCCACCGGGATGAGCCAGGAGGAAACGGCCGCCGTGGTCTTGCAGATCAGGCTGTTCGGCTATGCCAGCCTGCTGTTGGCCCTGGTCTACCATGTGGTGATGGAATCCTCAAAAAAACAGGGCACGCTGGGGAAAATGGCCATGGGAATCAAGGTGGTGGATGCCGATGGCAACCGGATCACCCTGGGCAGCTCCCTGCTGCGGAACCTGGTCAAGATTCTGTCCGGCCTCATATTTTTTATCGGATTCCTGCTTGTGCTCTTCATGCCCAACCGGCAGAGCCTGCATGACAAGGTTGCCGGCACATTCGTGGTGTCCAGACTCAAGGGGAAATGAGCCCCCGGGGGGGGGGCGCGCTTTGACCGCCTGACTGAAACCGGCTCAGCCTGCTTCAGCCAGCCTCCTCGGTAGTCTCCACAGCGTCAACCTCAGCGTCAACCTCAGTGGCAACCTCTGTGGCAACCTCAGTGGCAACCTCT
>JAOUPZ010000110.1 GCA_029879595.1 Deltaproteobacteria bacterium
CCCCGCGTAAAGCCCGTGGTTGATAAGCCGCACCGGCCCCAGTTCCCAGGCCCGCCATGAATTTGCCGCCTTTTCCGCCAGGGTCAAACCGGCACGCAGCAGCAGGGGGGCACCCAGCCCTCCGGCCAGGACAACTCCCTCCAGGGGCAGCACCGCTGTCTCCATGAGTCCGAAGCTGAAAATTAACGCCGTGATGGCCACGCCGATGACAACCGCCGGAAGTCTGTTGTTTCGCGCAAGAATTACAGCAAGGCAGGTGATTCCCAGGAAGCCAAGGTTTCGCTGAAGCAACGCGGAAAATGCAAACGCCAGCAATATGCCGGCTCCTGTTTGCAGAACCCGGACCTGTATATCCGAAAAGGCGGACCCGGAAAGCAGGACCGCAGGAACCAGCACCAGAACCGGAATCAGCAGCACTGTGTTTTCCGCGCCCGCAACGCCGTTGTTCCAGGAAAGACCGATGGCCACCAAAAAAACGGCCAGCAACAGCAGAAACAGCCAGGCCTTGACCCTGTCGCCACGAAGGGGAACCTGCCTGGCCGCCGGAATAAACCCGATGAAGGGCTCATAGCGAAGGGCCGGAAACCTCTTTTCCATGGCGGGATTTTCATAACCGAGTACAAGGCTGACACATCCCAGGGTGACCATGGGAGCAACGAGATAGAACCCGGAGCTTGTCCCGAAAAGGGCGGAAAGGCCGAACACGGACAGGCAAAACCCCAGGTATATCGGATGGGAAAAAAAGGAATAGGGGCCCCTGGCGGTGAACTCCGGCGGCGGAAAGGCGTTCATGGGCCACCCCTTTCCAAATCTGACAATGGTATATACCGATACGACAAACAGTGAGAACCCCGCCACCACCATCAGACCGGATACAACCGGAGCAATCTGAACAGGACTCTCAACGGCTGAGCCGGCCTCAATTGCCCAGGCGGCCAGGAGCGCTGGCAGAACAATGACAAATAAAAACGCGTAACTGATCCGGGCCATTTTGCTTTCAGTTTCCCATGGATAGCGGCCTGAGTTTCAACCGAAACAAAAGCAGGGCCAGTCCTATGAAAATCATACCGTATCCCAGGGAAAACAACGACTGCTGAACGGCTGAATGGGCGGAAAAGGCCTGGATCATGGTTACCTGGGAGGGATAAAACGCCGGGAGATAGCGCACAATCACCTGGTTTTCAGCCCCGGCGTAAAACACGGGGTTTTGAAGCCAGCCGGCATCAATATTTGCCAGAAGGACTATCATGAGTATTCCCTCCAGGTGTCCCTCAATCAGGCTGCCTACGAATGATCCATAGGCTCCGTAAACAAACCCGGTCAGTGAAAGCCCCCAGAAGGTTCCCCAAAAATACTCCGGAGGGAAAAACACCCGGGTCAGGAGGGTCACATACAAGGCAATCAGTATTGTCACTATGGCCTGTGTGGCCACCAGGGAAAGAACCAGATCAAGGCTCCTGTAACCGCAAAGAAGCAGGCGCTGGTAGGATGCACGGTTCTTCTGAACCAGGGAGAGGGCATAAAACGAGACCAGAAATCCGCACAGGGCAACGGCCATGAAGGCAATATTATGGCTGCGCTCCGCAACCGTTATATACGTTTCCCCGCTTATTGAAGCGATTTTGAACCGCAGGTCACGATCGGCGGATGTGAGATCAATGACTCCAAAGAACACGACCGGAATCAACAGCAGCAGAAGCAGCGAAAGCCTGTTGCGGACCAGGCTCCTGATCTGCATCTGAATTCCGATCAGGATGGGAGAGGTCAACATGTGAACCGCCCTCCTTCCAGCTGATAAAGAACATCCAGGTCTTTTCTGTCATGGATCAGATGCGTCACCACGATGATGGTGCCGCCCCCGTCACGCATTTCGCGCGCGTGCTCCCAGAAAACAAGATAGGTTTCCCAGTCAAACCCGGAATAGGGCTCATCGAGAAAAAGAAGTTTCGGTTTATGCATCAAAGACAGGAGAAGGTTGAGCTTTTGCCGGTTGCCCCCGCTCAACTGGCTGACCTTGTGCTCCAGGTATTCACCCAGCCGGTAGCGGGCGCAGAGTTCCCCGGCGGATGACTGCCAGGCCGTGGTGCTCAGGCCATAGGCGGCGGCAAAGTATCTGAAGTGCTCCTGCACCGTGAGGTCTTCGAACAAACCCGCTTCCTGGGGACAGTAGCCGAAAATGCCGTTGACCCTGGCGCTGCCCTGGCCGGGAGGAAGAAGCCCGACCATAATCTTGAGAAGGGTCGATTTGCCGGCCCCGTTTGCCCCCACGATCCCTGCTATCAGGCCGCTGCCGACCGTAAAACTCAGCTCGGAAAGCACCCGCTTTTTCCCGAATGATTTGCCCAGGTTTTTGACTTCGACCAGCCAGCCGGGGTCAGTCATGGCAACCTCCAGACTCCACCGTTTCGTGAATCACCCAGCCCCTGTCCGTGCCGTCGGCAAGTTTTAAACTCCCCCGTGCCAGCCACTTTCTTTCCTGCAGGCCGTATATGGAGGCCGGCAGAAGCACGCGCGCCAGGCCCAGCCTCCTGCCGATATCCCCCTGAAACGGCCTGTTGTCCACCAGGTCGCGAAAGGGCTGTATCTCCAGATCAAACATATCGGCCCTGACTGAATGCGGGGACACCCCGGACACCGACAGAACCCGCTTTCCATCGAGGTAAACCCAGCGCAGGCCGTCGGCGCCATTCCACTCTATCCATACGACCGAATGCACAGCGCCGGTAAAACGCCCCCACACGAGTTTTTCAAACGGCAGGCCCCAGGGCTGAATCCGGGCGGACAGCTTTTCGATATAACCTGTTCCCCGAAGCGGCGGCTGGCCGGGCCGGGTTACCGTCATTTCACAGTTTGGATGGATACAGTGCCAGTCCAGTCTATTATCGCCGCCGGCCACAGGAAGGCTCTCCCGGATTGACTCCGTCCTGGAGCCGGCGGAATCCACATTGTACAGAGACGACCCGAAGCATAGGGTTCCGCCATCCAGGGAGGGCCGGTTGTAGCCGGCAAACAGGGATTCCACCTCCGCGCCCTGCCCGCTGCGGCAGGTGAGGGACTGAAGATATGAAAGACGCAGCCAGAGCCATTTCAGTTCCGCGGCATAGCCAATCCAGGCGCGGCCTTCCACGTCAACGCAGTCAAAATACCACTTTTCAAGACTGAAGCTAAAAATACCGCCTCCACCGGAAAAGAGCCTGCTGCAAACAACCGCCACGGGGTTACTTCCAGAATATCATATACCGGGGACCCTTGATCCTCCAGGCAGTTCCAGGCTGTTCCCGGCAGCTTGCCGGGTCATACGGGGGGTGCTTTTTCCCAAGGTGCCCCACAACCTGGGATTTATTGCATTCCGCATTACCCCGCCACAAATTAGCACTCCCGGCCCGGAGGCCAGACGTTTTCATTTTCCACGCGGGGATACCGTCCTGGGGTTGTTTTCCTCGCCCGGTATGAATATGCGCCACCGCAGATAAAAGATACAGACACTTCAAAAAACTTTTCACTTCGCAGCATATAAAAATGATGCTTTTTATTTTTTGGCATGTGACAATGTTTGGTAATTGAAGTATTTAAGCTTATGGAAGGCGGGTTAAACTTGATTTGATTTCAGAATGTTGTGATTTTATATGAAGCCTTTTGACTTTTTGCTGGCCCTGGTGGTGGTTCTTATCTGGGGTGTTAACTTTCCGGTGATCGAGCACGGACTGGGCTCCCTGCCGCCATTGCTGTTCACCGCCCTGCGTTTTCTGGCCTGCCTGTTTCCCTTTCTGCTGTTCATTCCCCGGCGGGGTATCCCCTGGAGCCTGCTTCTCAAGGTGGGACTGCTGATAGGAGTGGTGGTTTTCGGTCTGCTGTTCCTGGGCATGCACATGGGCCTTTCGGCGGGCATGTCCTCGCTGGTAATGCAGTCCCAGGTGCTGTTCACCCTGGTGCTGGCCGTGTTCACCGTGGGGGAGCGCCCCCGGAGCCAGCAGGTATTCGGAACGGCACTGGCTTTTTCCGGCATGGCTGTCATCGGGATGAACATGGATTCAAACGCCACCATGGCGGGGTTTATTCTGGTACTGCTCTCCGGGCTGGCCTGGTCCGTGGTGAATATAATACTCAAGCGCGCCGGGCCCGTGAACCAGGTATCCCTGATGGTCTGGTCAAGTCTGTTTCCTCCCCTGCCCCTGCTGCTGATATCCCTAATCTTCGAGCAGGACCACTGGATCACCCTTCAAGCCCTGGACTGGCGGGGCGTGGGTGCGATATTCTACACGGGAATCCTCAGCTCGGTGGTGGGCTGGAGCATCTGGGGTGGGCTGCTGAACCGCTATGAGGCGGGTCGGGTTGCCCCGCTGTCGCTGCTGGTGCCTCTGGTGGGCATGAGTTCCTCGGCGCTGCTGCTGGGAGAAAGCTTTCGGCCCTATCAACTGCTGGCCGCCGGACTTGTGCTGACCGGGCTGGCTCTGGTGCTGAACATCCGCATGGGGAAGAACAGGCCCCTGGTCATGCAGAACCAGGGCTGAACCGTCCGCCGGGTCCGCTCCGCGCCGCAACCCCGCGTTTGAACCGCAGGGAGCGCCCATGTCCCCCAGGAAACCCGACCAGTTGCCAGACTCAGCCGCCACATCCCGAAAGAACTCCGCCGGATTGCCGCCTTTGGTGGCGGTGGTAGGGCCCACGGCCAGCGGCAAGTCTTCCCTGGCCATGGAACTGGCCTTGCGCTTTAACGGCGAAATCATCAACACCGACGCCATGCAGGTTTACCGGGGTTTTGACATCGGCACGGCCAAGCCCGGAGCGGCGGACCTTGAACGGGTGCCCCACCACCTGCTGGACTGTGTGGAAGCCGACCAGGAATACTCCGCCGGGAGTTATGTCCGCGATGCCCGCCTGGTACTGGCTGGCCTGAAACAGCGCGCCCGCCTGCCCCTGCTCTGCGGGGGCACCGGCCTGTACTTCCGGGCGCTGCTCCAGGGTCTGGCGGACATCCCGGATATTCCCCCGGAAATCCGGGAGGAGGTGGCCTGCGAACTGGAACGCCGGGGCGCCCCGGCGCTGCATGGGGAACTGGTGGCCGTGGACCCGGAGATGGCCTCCCGGCTGCACCCCAACGACCGGGCCCGGGTGGCCCGCGCCCTGGAGGTGTTTCGGGCCACCGGACGCAGCCTGGCCTTTTTCCAGGAACAACGCCCCTTCACACTGGACATGCCGGGAGTGCTGACCCTGGGTGTGGCCTGGGAGCGCCCCCGCCTGTATGAGAGAATCAACGCCCGGGTGGAGCAGATGCTGGACAGGGGCTGGGTGGATGAGGTGCGGGGGCTGCTGGCGCAGGGCCTTGATCCGGGCCTGAAGCCGTTCCGGGCCATTGGCTATGCTGAGATAACCCGGGCCCTGCTGGCGGGCGGGCGGGACTTTGAGCCGGACCGGGAGGCCCTGGCCGGAGCAATCGCCCAGAGCACCCGCAACTACGCCAAGCGCCAGCTCACCTGGTTCCGCCGGCACCCCGGCGTGATCTGGTTTTCACCGGAGACCACCGGACAGGCCCTGGAAGCAGTGGCCGGATTCCTTCAGGATGCCGGTTGAGCGGCAGGATTATCCCGGCGGGTTCCACCGGCGGATATTTTGTATTATATTATCATCCGGTCGACCGGTGGCGGTTCACGGGCCCTGCGGTCGTGATTCAGCGGGAAACGCCCCGGGGCTGAGCCCGGGACCGGATAATAAAGCACCCGATCTAACAAGGAGCCAGGGGATGTCCAACGCCGAGATGAAAATCCACACCATCGGAATAAACAACTATTCCATCATTGGCAAACAGGAGAAGGGGCGGGTCTGGATGCTCCAGTTCGCCTGGGGAAAAAAGGACTTCCGCGTATACCTGGGAGCCCAGGGAGAAGGCCCCGACATTGCCGGGATGATCCTGGAGGACAAGTCCGGACAACAGATGACCGTGACCCGCCTGGAGTACCTCTACAACTACGAGTGGTTCAACTACGGAGGGACCGCCGGCCACGGCATAGCCAGCGAGGAGGTACGCTGGACACGGGAGGAACAGAGACGCTACCTGGAACTCCCCAAGGATTTCCTCTTTATCGCCGCCCAGCTGAGCTGCCTTGAATTCGGGTTGAAGATCCTGGAGCGGAGAAAAGCCGGTTGACCACGGAGCCCCCGAACACTGATGCCCCGCAAGCACTGTACCTGGACCTGGTTGGCGGCATCTCCGGCGATATGACCGTGGCCGCCCTGTGCGACCTGGGCGCGCCGCTTGAATTGCTGCGCCGGGGCCTCGCCGGGGTGCTGGCTCCTCCCTCGCCTCCCCTGCTGTTATCCCTGGAGCGTGAGCAGCGCCATCATATCTCGGGGCTGCGCTTCACACCCCGGCCAGCCGGACAGAAAGCCGGACAGAAAGCCGGGCCTGAAACCGCCGCCGGGCATCACCACCGCACCCACCAGGACATACAGAAGCTTCTCGGAGAATCCGCGCTGCCCCCGGGGGCGCTGCGGCGGGCCCTGGAGGTGTTCTCCCGGCTGGCCGCCGCCGAGGCCAGGGTGCACGGAACCGAGCCGGACCAGGTGACCTTTCACGAAGTGGGGGCCTGGGATTCCATCGCGGACATAGTCTGCGCGGCGCTGGCCCTGGATCACCTGGGAGTGGATGAGATATTCTGCTCCCCGGTTCCCCTGGGCGCGGGCACGGTTAACAGCGCCCACGGTGTGCTGCCGGTGCCTGCCCCGGCCACCCTGGAACTGCTCCGGGGATTTCCGGTGGTACACGGCGGCCCGGAGTTCGAACGGACCACCCCCACTGGAGCAGCCATTCTGGCGGCACTGGCCCGTCCGGCCCCGCCGGGCTTCTCCCAGATCCCCCGGGCTGTCGGCATAGGGCTGGGCACGCGTGATGACCCCCTGGTGCCCAACCTGCTCAGGGCGGTGCTGGGGCCGGTAATCCGGGCCGGAGAAACAGCCGCCTCGGGGGCTCCCGGCTCCGGGGGCTGGCGCACGGAAACCGTGGCCTGCGCCGAGGTAAACCTGGACGACACCAACCCGGAATGGACCGGCTATCTGATGGAAAGGCTTTTGGAAGCCGGCGCGCTGGATGTGGTTCTCATCCCGGTGCACATGAAGAAGAACCGTCCCGGCACAATGCTCCAGGTGCTTTACCCGGAAGAGTTGCATGACGAGATGCTGGCGTTGCTGTTCAGTGAAAGCACCACCCTGGGGGTGCGCTACCGGAGCCTGGAGCGGGCCGTTCTGCCGCGCCGTGAGGAAACGGTGCCCACTGACTTTGGCTCCATTCGGGGCAAGGTAGCCCGGCTGGGCCAGACGGAGCGCTTCACCCCGGAGTTCGACTCGGCCCGCGCCGCCGCCCGCCAGCATGGGGTGCCCCTGCGGGAGGTGTACCGGGCCGCCGGGCGCGCTTTTGAGGATGGCACGGACTGAATCCCTCACCGCCCTTCACCCCGTTTACAACTGCCCCGCCAGCCGATAGTTGAGAGAAACCACTGTTGAACCTCAGGGAGCATAGGGCACTATTTCATGCAGGCTAGCCCTCGAGAAGACCAACGCCAAGATCGGAATGGCGCGTCCTTCTTCCATGTAACCAAAAGGTAAAATCTTAAAGGCGGGATCTTTTGAGTACTTGCCCCATTGGTATTTTCCTGCATCCGGCAGCAAACCATCAATCACCAGAACGGGATCATTCCCGTCAAGAGAAATAAATTTACCATCTAGATGTTGAATTACGTTGTAATATGCGGTCCCGGTTTTGAGCTTCTGAATACGATCCCTGGTTTTTATAAAATTGTCGTGGCTCAAAACATGGCTGAAATTGGTTGTGAGTTGGAATATTTCACTTTTTTCCGGTTCCATGAAATCAAGTTTTCTAACTTCCAAAACTCGGTTGTCCATTAAACGTTGTGCCTTATACATGGTTGTTGTCATGCATGAACCTTCTTGTTTTTGGTCAAACTCACTTTGTGGATCTTCCCTGCCTTCCATGATTACTTCATACTGGGGAATCAGTACCGATACACCCTTTTGAGCGAACCGAAATATTCGGGGGTCTTCAGATTTCTCATCAAACAACAGGACATATCCAAATACATGTGAATATACCACATGGTTGTTTTCCTTTGAGATTACAAGGCCGCAAACATCATTAGACAACATGCCGACCCAGCCATCCGCCAGGGGAATGCCTTGATAGCTGTGGTCAAATAACATATAAAAATCTATTTTAAAAACATCGCCTTTTTTCAGGGACGTGATTTTCTTTTCCGCCCTTGAATAATTGAAAGTGGCCAGGGATGCATTCACATAGTCATTTTTATTTATAGGAGAGGTGGAAATACATGAGGACAATATGATGGATGCCGTAATACTTATAAATGCTTTAATTAATCCAATATATTTAAGCATTGGTACGCCCTGGGATAAATATAACGCTAGAAAGCATCTATTACCGAGGAATTTATTCCCGATAGCTATACATGGTGCCAGGCTCCCTCAGCGCCATTCACACAAGGGATGGAGCCACACCCCGGTAAAGCAAGACCATGACTTAGCTGATCCAGGGTTCTGGCAGAACCATAATTATTACCAGTTGTTAATCTCTATTGCTGTATGTTCGCTACAAGTCATTGCTATTGTTCATTTCGAAGGAACCAAAATATTTAAAACGGCAACTTTCGGATTCGTTTTGATCTTGTGTGCAATACACTGATGACATTGTCCAATAGTTTCCTCGGTCATGCTGGAACACTTCTCCATGGGACCATGACAATAAATAGAAGCCATGTTCACCCTTGGTGGATGGACTTAAATACTCCTGGCAGTCTGGTGAATTATCAATGTCCCATTTTCCAAAATATACCAGCGCATTAGCTTTGGTATGCGTAAAGATTAAAAAAATATCATATTCTCCATTTTGAATAATCCTGAGTTGAAACTCACCTGTGCAGCGCGTGCCTATTTCCGTATTCACGGTGACATTAAGGCGCGATCCCTGGCTTTGGACCTTAGTG
>JAOUPZ010000449.1 GCA_029879595.1 Deltaproteobacteria bacterium
GCTGGCCGTGATTGCCCAGAAGCTGGGAATCGGGGCGCAATTCGGCGGCAAGTACTTTGTTCACGATGTCCGGGTGATCCGGCTGCCCCGTCACGGAGCCTCCCTGCCGGTGGCCCTGGGGGTGAGCTGTTCGGCGGACCGCAACATCAAGGGCAAGATCACCGCCGAGGGTGTGTTCCTGGAGGAACTGGACCGCGACCCGGCACGCTTTCTGCCCGGCCCGGACGCGGAGGAACAGGGCGAAGTGGTGCATATCGACATCAACCAGCCCATGGACCGCATCAGGGCAGAGCTTAACAGGCATCCCATCAAGACCAGGGTGATGCTCTCCGGCAAGATGATCGTGGCCCGGGACATCGCCCATGCCCGGTTCAAAAAGATGCTGGACGAGGGGAAGGGCCTGCCCGGCTACCTGAAGGATCACCCGGTGTATTACGCCGGCCCGGCCAAGACCCCCCAGGGGATGCCCTCGGGGAGCTTCGGGCCCACCACGGCATCCCGGATGGACTCTTATGTGGACGAGTTCCAGTCCCACGGGGCTTCCATGGTGATGATCGCCAAGGGCAACCGCTCCCGGCAGGTGCTGGACGCCTGCAAGAAGCACGGCGGGTTCTATCTGGGTTCCATTGGGGGCACGGCGGCCTCGCTGGCCCAGGAGAGCATCCGGCAGGTGAAGGTGCTGGACTTCGAGGAACTGGGCATGGAGGCGGTGTGGGAGATCACCGTGGAGAACTTCCCGGCCTTCATCGTGATGGACGACAAGGGCAACGACTTTTTCTCCGCCATGGTGTAGGGAGCAGGTCAGAAGGGGGCGGCTACAGCTTCATGGCCAGGTTGATCGAGCCGCCCCGGTGGTGTCCGCCATGCGCCTCGACGCCGAGGCTGTATATTTCCCCCGCCTGCCAGGATATCCCGAACGCCAGGCCGGCCACCGACTTGGGTAAAACCTCGTAGCTGAGGGTCTGGTAATCGGCCGGGGGCGTATCCGGCGGCATGAATGACCAGGGTGTGTATGTTTCCCCGGTGGGAGTGTAATTGGCAGAGACCGCGTTTATCATCCCCACCCCATACAGGGCCAGATTCTCCCGGAGGGCATGGGTGAAGGCCCCTCCCACGTACAACTCCACCAGTGAGGCGGAAAACTCACCCTGGTCCATTGCCCCGACCCGCAGGCCGGCCACCAGTCCCTGTTCCCGGGCCGGGTCCATGCGGCCCAACCCCACCCGGTACTCAAAGGAGAACTCCCCCCCGGACGCGGTTTCGTTCTCCGGGTCCAGTGATTCATCGGGAACCATGGAAATGCCTCCCACGCCGAAGCGCAGCAGGTGGCGGTTGATCACCGGCCACGCGAAGTACAGCGTGGAGCGCGTGAAGTTCAGCTGCAGGGGGTATTCCTCCCCCTCGAAAATATCTCCGTTGGGGTAGGTGGCCACCACCTTTATCCCCATGGTGCGCGAATACCCACCGACGGTCAGCCCGGCGGAGAAAGCGCCCTTTTCCGCCCGGAGGGGGTTGCCGTATATCCCGGCCAGGGGTGCTGCCGTATATGGGCCGGGAGGCTCAGCGGGGGAGACGGGTTCCGGTTCAGGCGGAGGCTCCTGCCGGGCCTCCGGGGAGGCTTGCGCCGGCGGCACCCCCAGGGATTTGGACAGCAGCACCGCCAGTTCTCCAATGCGGTCCAGAAAGCTGAGCACGTCGCCCCGGTTGCGTAAGGTCTCGCTGGCGGATATCCGGGCACTCTGCACCTGTATCATCTGCACGTTGAGCTGGTAGGCGTTTTCGGCGGGTCTGGTCATCCTGCCGGTGATGATGTACTCCACGTTGAGCATCCGGCCCATCTCGGCCGCCTGGGTGCTGTCGGTCATGCCTCCCTGCTGAAAGGCCATTTCCCCGATCACCGCCTCGGTCTGGCTGCGGTCCAGCACGGTGAATACGTTTTGCTTTACCAGGTCATCGCGCAGCTGATCCGTGGCCGAGGCCACCTCGGCCGGGTTGGTTCCTATACCCTCGAATTCCAGCACGGCAACCCGGTGCCTGGAGTCTCCGGGGGAGATGGCCCCCTGGGCGAAGGCCCCTGACGGGGAAACAATCCCTGTTATGCCGGCCAGCAAAAGGAGGGCTAAGAGGGGCACCATCCTGGCGCGGGCCTTCCGGGTGGTCATGCCGCCGAGTGTGCTAAAATCCTTTTTCGCTTTCATGATCCTGGGCGATCCTTGTTGCTCTAGGTGGTGTCAGGGCCTGAAGGTCAGAGCCTGAAGGTCAGAGCCTGAAGGTCAGGG
>JAOUPZ010000450.1 GCA_029879595.1 Deltaproteobacteria bacterium
GGCGGTAGTGGGAGAGCCGCCCCAGCTCGGGACTGATCAGCCTGGACGGCCGTGATATCAGCACCCTGGGCGAGGGGCGGCTCTCCCACTACCGCCTGTTCAACATCGGGTTCATCTTCCAGGCCTACAACCTGGTGCCGGTGCTCTCGGCGCTGGAGAACGTGGAGTTCGTAATGGTGCTCCAGGGCCGTCCGGCGGCGGAATCCCGCCTGCGGGCCATGCAGTACCTGGAGCGCGTGGGGCTGGCCGACATGGCCCACCGCCGTCCTCGGGCGCTGTCCGGGGGGCAGCAGCAGCGGGTGGCGGTGGCCCGGGCTCTGGCGGGCAATCCCCGGCTGGTGCTGGCTGATGAGCCCACCGCCAACCTGGACACGGAGAACGCCCTGGGCCTGCTGGAACTGATGGAGCAGCTTAACCGGGAGGAGGGCACTACGTTTCTGTTTTCCACCCACGATACCCGGGTGGTGGCCAAGGCCCGCCGGGTTATCACCATGAAGGACGGCATGATCAACAGGGACGAAAATGGCAATGGCGACTCGGCTTTGCACAACTGAGCTCCGGCGAAGCGTCCTGCCGTGTCTCCTGCTGCCGGCTGTGTTGCTGGCTGTGCTGCTGACTGTGCTGCTGACCGTGGCCCCGGGTCCGGCCGCCGGGCAGGATGAACCGTGGCGCTACCGGGGTATCTTCAAGCTGAGCACCCTGGCCAGCCGGGCCACCCAGGGTGACTACGGGTATGTTCACCAGGGGGACGACACCCGCATGGCCACCGAGCAGCTGTTCCGGCTTCAGCTGAAGGCCGCCCCGGCGGAATGGCTGCGGGCGGAGCTGGACTACCTCAATATCATGCAGAACAACGATGGCCAGCCTGCGGCAGCCGGGGCAGCAGGAGCAGCATTATTCCGGCGCACTCCGGGCTCGCGGTGGCTGGAGCGCCCTGCGGACGACCCGGACGACCCACTGGCCCCGCCCTCCCAGCAGCAGGTGTGGTGGCGGCATGAGATCGACCGGGCCTGGCTGCGCCTGGGCTTTGCCGGCTGGGAGGCCGTGGCGGGGCGGCAGCCCATCAGCTTTGGCGCCGGACGCATCTGGCAGCCCACCGATCTTTTCGCCGCGTTCTCACCCCTGGACCTGGATCGGGAGTACAAGCCCGGCGTGGACGCCATGCTGGTGCGGGCCTATCCCGGGGCGTTCTCAGAACTGACGGCCGTCTGGGTGGCCTCTCCCCGTGCGCCCGGCCCAGACGGGGAGCGGGTCAATGACAGCGCGGCGCTGCACTTCAAGGCCCTGCTGGGCGGGAACACCGAGCTGAGTCTGCTGGGAGCCAGCGTCCGCGAGGTGGGCGTGGCCGGGGGCAGCCTGGAGACCACCTGGCTGGCTGCGGGCTGGCTGCTGGAGGGTGCGCGTTTCAGCTATGAGGATTCCTCCGGCGAGACCCGCGCCGAGAGCGTCTATGTGGCCGGGGTCAACTTCGGGCTCTCCTCCGGGGTGGTGCTGGTGGCCGAGCTGTACCGCAACACCATGGGCGCCGACAACGAAGACGAGCTGCTCCAGGTGGCTCTTTCTCCGCCATATCAGGAGGGGCGGCTGCCCCAGCTTTCCTCCACCGTGCTGGGCCTGGGGGGCAATGGCGAGCTGGGGGGCCTGTGGCGCTGGAGCTATTCCCTGTTCGCCTCCGCACTGCCGGATTCGGAGGGCAGCCGCCATTCCTCCCTGCTGCACCAGGGCGCGCTGTTTTATTCCCTCAGCGACGAGGGCGAGGCCGTGTTTTCCCTGATGCACGGCACGGGACGGGGCATGGAAGACCTGGGGCTGTTTGCCGTGCCGCGTTCCGAGTTCGGGCACCTCCCCACCTCGTTCTTCCTGTCGGTCAAGTTCGTGCTGTGATTCACACTGCAAGAGGCGATTGGGAAGCCTTCCTCTTCGCTCAAGCATAACGGTCAAACTGGAGGCGTACTCAGAGTTTTGGCTGTTTGGTGGAGGGCAACAGCGTTTTCGCAACTTTCCCCATGGCTGGCCCGGAATAAACATCTTTGCCAGGCGGAGAAATGATGCTTGGGATGCCTGCGGGAGAAACCCTGACAGGTGGACAAATTCCCCTGCCATCTTTTCTTGACCGTTTTTCCGGGGGCGGTGTAGGCTCATTGCATGTCCAGAACACTATTTGACAAGATTTGGGAATCCCACGCGGTGGCCGAGGAAGGGGGCCGGACCATCCTGTACATCGACCGCCACCTGATCCACGAGGTAACCACCCCGCAGGCCTTTGAGGGGCTGCGGC
>JAOUPZ010000451.1 GCA_029879595.1 Deltaproteobacteria bacterium
CGATGATGGCGAGGAGTCAAACCTGGAGGCCACCCTCACCCGGTCGGAGACTCTGCAGGAGCACCTGCTGTGGCAGCTGGAGATGGCCCCCCTGTCCGATCTGGAAAAGATCGTGGGTGAACTGCTCATCGGTGATTTCGACGATGACGGCTATCTTACCGTCTCCATCCGGGAACTGATGGAAAGCCACCGCTCCATCCATGAGCAGCTCCTTCAGGCCATTCAGCAGGGAACCCTGAGCCAGGAAACGATGGAACTGCCGGACGAGGCCCTGATGGACCTCAAGCACATCCCGGCCAGCCTGATCGCCGATACCGGCGCCCGGAAGAAGAAGGAGCCGCCCCGGTTCGACGAGGATGGCCCCGGTGATGCCGATGATCAGGAGAACGCCAAGCCGTTTCAGCTGGACCTCCGGGCCGCAGCGGCGGTGGAGGCGGTGCTGCGCCACATCCAGCTTTTCGACCCCATGGGAGTGGGAGCCCGCACGCTTGCCGAGTGCCTGGAGATTCAGCTCTGCCTGATGGGCATGGAAGGGCAGTTGGCCTGGCAGATCGTGCATAACGACCTCAAGCTGCTGGAAAACAAGGACCTGCGGAAGGTGGCGCGCCGCCGCAAGACCGACCTGGAAGAGGTGCTGGAAGCCTACAAGCTCATCATGGCCCTGGAGCCCAAGCCGGGCCGCCCCTTTGTGCGCGATGGAGCACAGAGCATCATCCCCGATGTATATATCTACAAGGCCTACGGCGAATCGGAGGATTCGGAAAACAGGGTCGGCCAGTACAGGGTGGTGCTCAACGAAACAGGAATCCCCCGGCTGAGGATCAGCGACTTCTATCGCCAGATGGCGGAGGAAACCGGCAAGGCCACTGGCGATACATCCTCGGCCGCCCTGACCCAGGAGTACATCCAGGAAAAGATCAAGGCCGGCAACTGGCTCATGAAGAGCATCGAGCAGCGCCAGAAAACCATCATGAGGGTCACCAAGAGCATCCTCAAGCATCAGTATGATTTTTTTGAAAAGGGCATCAGCCATCTCAAGCCGCTGGTGCTCAAGGATGTGGCCGAGGATATCGAGGTTCACGAATCCACCGTCAGCAGGATCACCACAAACAAGTATGTCCACACCCCCCAGGGAATATTTGAGCTGAAATATTTCTTCACCAGCGGCATCGACCAGGGTTCGGGCGAGGTGATCAGTTCCAAGAAGATCAAGGACATGATCTCCCGCATCATTGGCGGCGAGGACGCCCGCGAGCCCCTGACCGACATTCAGATTGCCGAGATGCTCTCCAAGGAAAGCAAGATCAAGGTGGCTCGCAGAACAGTGGCCAAATACCGCGAGGCGCTGAACCTGCTGCCCTCGAACAAACGCAAGAAGATGTTCTGATGCGGCTTCAACGCAGGGCTGTGAGCAGAGTTGCAGGGAAGGGTTGCGGGGCAGGGTTTCTGGGCGGGCACGGAGTCTCCGGTGGGGAAAATGGTGACAAACGGCCCGAAGGTTATTTATAGTTCTTTTTTTTCAGCCTGGGGGGCTAGGGAAAACAGCAGCGAAGGAATCGGAAGCGGCACATGAATTTAATGGATTATTTCGACAAGTCTTCCATCAATCTGGCCCTGAACGGGTCCAGCAAGGAGGAGATTCTCTCCGAACTGGTGGATATCCTGGTGGACAAGGGAGTGGTCAGCACCAAGGAAAAGCTTTACAATTCGCTGCTGGAGCGCGAGGGCCTGGGATCAACAGGCATCGGCCATGGGGTGGCCATACCCCACGGGCGCTCACCGGAACTCGATCAGCCCGCAGTGGCCCTGGGACGCTCGGTGGCCGATGTGGATTTCGATGCCATTGACGGCCACCCCACCAGGATCTTCTTCCTGCTGGTGGCCCCGGAAAACGGCACCACCCAGCACCTGCACCTGCTGGCCAAGATCGCCCGCCTGATGAAGGACGCCAAAACCCGGAAAAGTCTGATGGAAGTGCAGACCCCGGAGGAGGTGCTGGAGCTTTTCCAAAGCGCCGGTGCCTGAACCAGGGGCTTGCCCGGGCCTGCCCGCCAGGCTGCCTAGAACAATATTACCCGGATGTCATACAGCGCGTGGGTATAGGCCGTGACCGCGAAGCCGCGCCAGTAGTAAAGCCCGGAAAAAAGCAGTCCGGCGATGAACCGGAACATGAAGCTGGACAGTTCGAGCGGGTCGCCGAAAGGCCCGATGTAATGCACCCAGGAGAACAACAGGGCCGATAGTATCACCGCGGCCAGCGCGGCCAGCGCCCGGCGC
>JAOUPZ010000453.1 GCA_029879595.1 Deltaproteobacteria bacterium
AGCCACCACCCGCCCCAGCCGTGATTGCAGGCGCGGGAGCTGAGCCGCTGGGGATAGTTCCCCGATGCGCGAGGCATCCCGCCAGGAAATCCGCATCAATCCGGCCTCCCACTCCACCCGGTGCACGATGGCGGGCATCGAGTCGACCGCCACGATCACCCCCGGACGGATCGCCGGGAGCTGTGCCATTTCAAACGACATCGCCTCCGGATCCCGGTTCCTGATGGCCATTTCCGGGATGGGTATCACAGCTCCGGCCCAGGGACTGTCCGCCCACGGCCCCCAGAACACCTTTTTCTCGCCGGCCTCACCCGGAATCTGCTGCCAGACGGCCCCCGTGATGCCCCATGCCTGCCCGATCTGCCCCAAGGCCTGGCGCAGGGTGCCCGGCTCGCAAAACGCCGGCAGCAGCTGGCTCATATACTCCGTGCCCTCTCCTGCCGCGGGCGCCGAGACAGCCAGCCCGGCGGCCGCACCGATGGCGCTCAGCGTCTCTCCAGGCGTGGGGTGCCGCAGGAACAACTTTGCCGGAGCGTCCAGGGCGGCGGTGTGATCGCGGATAACCAGCCGGGTGGTGCCAGAGCTGTTGCGGCGGGCTTCGGCCACCGCGCCGTCCAGCAGTGTGTAGGAGTCACCTCTACCCTTCCGGGTGCTCAGCCGCGCCCGCAGCCGGGCCGGGCGGCCCTCGGCGCTGGTCAGATCGCCCCGAACCTTGCACACGGCGAACCCGGTGGCGCAAAGCTCCAGCCGCAGATAAACCGGCGCAGCCAGCTCAACCCGGTCACCGTCCACCCACAGCATCGTTTCGGTGCGCATCAGCCCGTACCCCCTCCGCCTTTTTTCAACACCTTGGCGATCCAGCCATCATCACCGAACAGGTAGGTGCCCCCCAAATCGTTGATGGCTGACATCATGCCCTCCAGATCGCCGTCAATCATGGCCTGGGAAAGCTCCTTGGCGCTTGCAGCCGGGTCGCCGCTGCCGACTCCATCCGCATCCTGAGCTGACGCCCCGCCCCCCTCACGGTTCTCCCGGCGCTCTGGAATACTCAGCACCTCCTTCAGCGTGAATGAAACCCGCCAGGCCAGCAGATCATCATCGGAGGAAATGCGGACCTGGTCGTAGAACTGCACCTTGCGGATCCCCAGGGCGGAACAGGTAGATTCCTCGATCTTGTACTCCCAGGGCAGCATGGTCAGTCCGTCAACCGCGTGGAACTTCTCCCGAATCAGCGACAGCGAGTCCGGGTCGTCTTTGGGAATCAGCAGCCGCACCGATATCATGAACGGCTTCCAGCCTCCGTGATCATCCGCGCTTGCTGAGGTCTGCCCGGCAACATCGTCCGAGTCCAGCCGTCCCACCACCTCTACCTGGTGGTCAGAGCCAGGCAGCGTCAAACTGTCCAGAAAGAATGGCATTGCTCACCAAAATTAATAGTTGTAATATCACTCCAACAACATTCAGTGGAGAGAGTTATGAAATGCCCACATTGCCATTACCATATTGATGATAGATTTGATGATTGTATTGAAGCTGAACCAGATTATGGTCCAATAGTTATAGGATATAAATTCTGTGATAACTGCAATACTATCATCACTTATAAACATGTATACAAACGTAAAGATGGTTCAGATTACTTAGAAAACACAATCATTATAGATGACATTCAAGAAGAAGGAGTGGCGCATGATAATGTCCCAGATGAATATTCCAATGATTTCAACGAGGCATTCAAAGTCCTTCCGCACAGCCCAAAAGCCAGTGCCGCTCTAAGCAGGCGATGTCTCCAAGCAGTCTTTCAGGGTCATTTCAAAACCAAGGCGAATAATCTAGCCGATCAAATCGATGAAGTAAGTCTTTCGCAACATATCCCTGGATATATCTTAGATCGACTGAAAAATGTTCGAATTATTGGTAACTTCTCAGCTCATCCTTTAAAAAACACTTCCACTGGCGAAGTGATTGATGTTGAACCGCATGAAGCGGAATGGCTCATCGACACTCTAGAGTCCTTGTTTGATTTTTGCTTTGTCCAACCTAAACTCCTTGAGGTACAGAAGAAAGAGATTGATGCAAAGCTAAAGAAGGCTGGGAAGCAGCCAATATGGGATAAATCAGATACAAAAAAATAAATCATCACATTCATACCCCCATTACCCCCGCCAGCGGACCCAGCGCCCCGTCAGGGGCCAGCCAGACCACCCCCCCGCAGAATGACAACTCATGACTGGGCGCACCGGTGGCCGACCGCAGGCGT
>JAOUPZ010000452.1 GCA_029879595.1 Deltaproteobacteria bacterium
CAGTGCTCGACAGGCCCTGGAATTCGCAACAGGAGAAAGGGAGTATGAATAACTGGCGGGCGCGCTTGACGCACCGAAAGGACAAACGCAGCACTGTGCCTTTTGCGTGGGCCCATACACGCAGTCTCGGGCTGCTGGTGGGCATTATCCTGCTCCTGGCGCTGCCGCTGCTGACGCCGGGCAAGGCCCGGGCCGCGGACCCGGAGGCTGTGGCTGTGGCCAGCCTTCTTCTGCCGGGACTGGGTCAGGTGATCAACGGTGATTACGGCTGGGGCCTGGTGCACATGGGGCTTTATTTCAACACGGCGGGCCATTATTTGGATTTGACGGAAGACCCGGGCTACATCCCGCCGGAGGAAAGGGACGATGAACAAAACCGGATCATCCGCACCAACCGGGTCACCTACAAGGCCGACCTGTACGGAACGGCGGCCTCCAGCGTATTCCTGTATTCCCCCTTCGCGGCCTACCGCGACGCCCGGCAGATGGCGGAAAACCAGGGCGGCTACTCCACCCCGGTACCCAGCGAAAGCCTGACCGACCTGGCGCTTTCCCCCTTCAACCCGGAGCATCTGATCCAGCCCGGCACCATCATTCCCCTGCTTCTGCCGCTGTACCTGGCCTTCTCACCGGCCAGCGCGGAAAGCTGGGTGATTCAGCCGGAAGACGACCTGACCCTGACCGAGATGCGCCGGGGGGCTTTTTTCCAGCACAACATGGTGGCCGTGGGGGAGGAGGCGTTCTTCCGGGGTTATCTGAACAACGGGCTGAGCGACTGGCTGGGCCCGGGCTGGGGGCTGACGTCCTCCTCGGCCCTGTTCGGCGTGGCGCATACGGGCAATGCGGGCAGCGCCAACGCCGGAGTGGCATTCGTTTTCGGACTGTACCTGGGGTATCTCCAACAGCTTAACGACTACGCCATCGGCCAGGGAGTGGCCCTGCACTACTGGTGGAACGTGCTGGTTTCCCTGGCCATGCTGAAGGAGCGCCCGCAGGGAGTAGTGATGCCCGTTAATATCAGCCTGCGCTTTTGACCTGCCCCCCCGGGGCACCCCCCTGCCGGGGGGGAGGAAGCCTTATCAGCGCGGCCATTGCCCCCCCCAGAACAGCCGACCGGAACAGCCCCAGGCCTGTGCGGGCGATAAGCCATCCCCCCGAGGGATAGGGCTGATCCATCATCAGGGGGGCAAATTCCCCCAGCACGAACAACAGCGAGGCATAAACAAGCGCCAACTGGCTCCAGCGCCCTTTCAGGGCCAGGGACACGGGCAACAGGGGCAGCACCGCCAGCATTCCCCTGAGCCACAGCACGGCGCAGAACAACAGGGCCCCGGAGAAACCGCCGGGGTCCGCTCCGGGATCACCGCCGCGTTCCAGTATCCCTTCCAGCCTCAGCCATGGATTGGGGTGGACCAGCCTGATATATATACTTTCGCCCCCCTCCTCCCAGCGGGCGTCGGCCCAGGCCACCAGAAGCTGCACAACAACAGCCAGCGCCCCCAGGGCGGCCAGCCGGGCCAGCCGGGAGGCCATCGCCCCGGAGCGTATCCGCCGCCACAAATCGTCCAGGGTGACCGGGCCCCGGGCCGGGCGGTATACCCAGGCCATCAAAGCGGCGGCCACCAAGGCCCCCAGCAGGGCTCCCGAGGGGTCTTTGCGCATGTTCAGGGGAAAGGAGGCCAGCCGTCCCGCTTCCAGCAGCCAGGCCGCCAGCCAGTCCGCCGGCAGGCCGGCTCCCAGCAGCAGCAGCGCCCCTACCAGCAGCGCCGAGCCGCGACTCCAGGGGATGCGGGATAGCACCGGGCGGCAGGTGAGGGCCATCACCAGCCCGGCGAGAATGGAAAACATCAGCGGACTCTGCCAGTACAGACCCAGCCCGGAGGCCCCCTGGGGCAGATGAAAGGCGAGGCCATAGCCCAGTGCCACCAGCAGCGGCCCATACTGACGCCACCCGCCCGGTTCCAGTCTGTCCTGATGTTGCGTCATGGCCCTTCATCCCTGATAACCGCCCCGCAGGCGGTCTGCTCTTATTTTGTTTGTTTTTTTTTTAACCTGCGTCTGCCGGACTGAAAGCCGGGTGAAAAGCCGCCAGCCCACAGTACCCATACACGCCCGCCCGCCCCGGTCACTCAGTCTTGCCGGTCCTGTTCCTGCCGGTCCTGTATCTGCCGGGCCTGGAACATTATCCGCCGGGCCTGCCTGACATGGGCCATGTCGAGCATCTCGCCTCCCAGGCCCACCGCTCCCCGCCCTTCATCAT
>JAOUPZ010000454.1 GCA_029879595.1 Deltaproteobacteria bacterium
CGTGTGGCCAACGGATTTGTGGTGACCAAGGAAGGTTTTTCCATGGAAGGCCTGCCCTACCCTGTGCGGGAGACAGGCCACCCGGTGCCGGACGAAGCCGGTGCTAAAGCGGCTGATGAGGTGGAAACCTTTATTGCGGACATGCGCCCTGACGATCTGTTGCTGGTGCTGATGTCCGGCGGGGCCTCGGCCCTGCTGCCCGCGCCGCTCAAAGGCATCAGCCTGGCGGAAAAACAGGAGCTGGTCAGCGTGATGCTTCGCACCAACATGGACATCCACGAGATCAACATGGTGCGCAAGGCGGTCTCCCGTTTCAAGGGTGGCGGACTGGCCGCGCTGGCTTCCCCGGCGCTTACACTGGGGCTGTGCCTTTCCGATGTTCCCGGCGACAACCTGTCCTCCATTGGCTCCGGCCCCAGCGTTTCTGAACCGGTGGATTTTCCATCGGTTATCAAGCTGCTGGAACAAAAGGGCATCTGGAACGAAGTGCCCCCGGCCGTACGCACAGCGCTGGAAAAAGGCCAGGCCGCCCCCAAGGTGCCCGCAAAGCCCGCCATTAACGGGCTGATCGGCACCAACCGACACCTGCTCAGGGCCATGGAAAAGGCCGCCGCCAATGCGGGCTTTGCCACCCGGGTAATCGAGACCCCCACCACGGGGCTGAACCCGGAGGCCCTGCCGCTGCTGCTGGATAACTGGCGCGCCTATTGCCAGGAAAAAACCAGCGGGCCCATCGCCCTGATCTCAGGCGGGGAAACCACAGTGGAGGTGAAAGGCGGGGGCATGGGCGGGCGCTGCCAGGAACTGGCCGCGCTGATGCTGCCCCGGATGGCGGATGGAGAGGCCTTTCTGGCCGCCGGATCGGATGGCAACGACGGTCCCACCGATGCCGCCGGCGGCGTGGTGGATCAGGAAAGCTGGCAGCGCATTCAAAAAGAGGCCATCGCCTACCAGGCTCTGCTGGATGACAACGACAGCTACCATCTGCTGGAACAATCGGGCAACCTGATCAAGGTGCCGCCGACCCGGAATAATGTGATGGACGTGCACCTGTTCCTGCGTAAGGCTTAAAGCGTTCATTCCCAACATGAAAGGATTGACCCATGAGTGAGCAAAAACACACCTTTGTGGCCAGCTTTTTAAAGGACGCCAAATTCGAGGGCGGCGGATTGCGTGATTATTTTGTGGATCGCGACCTTGGCATAGACAAGGCCACCGGCGGCATGGTCACCGCCATCGTTCACCGGGCCAGCGCGCCCTGCCCTGATGACGGGCCCCGGCACATCCACAAGGTGGATTTTCAGATGAACTACATGCTCAAGGGCTGGTGCAAGTTCGAGTTTGAAGGCCAGGGCGAGATCGTGTTCAACGTGGGCGACAGTTGGCTGCAGCCCCCGGGAATTCCCCACACCCTGCTGGAATACTCCGATGATTTTGAGGTGCTGGAGATCGTGATGCCGGGCACCTTTGAAACCGAGGATCTATAGCGACAAAACGACCGCGTTTCACAGCCGCCCAGCCTCCTGCATGGCCCGGAAATGTGCAGCTGTTTTCTTCAGCCCCTCCTCAAGGCCAATTTTTGGTTCCCAGTCCAGCAGCTTTTTGGCCAGGGTAATGTCGGGCCGGCGTTTGGTGGGGTCGTCCTGCGGCAGGGGCCGGTAATCCACCCCTGAGTCGGAGCCGACAATCGCCAGCACCTTATCGGCCAGTTCCTTTACGGTGAACTCGCCCGGGTTGCCCATGTTCACCGGGCCGGTAATATCCGCAGGGCTGTTCATCAGCCGGAAAAATCCTTCCACCAGATCATCCACATAGCAAAAAGAGCGGGTCTGGCTGCCGTCACCGTATACGGTGAGGTCTACCCCTTTTAGTGCCTGAATCACAAAGTTCGATACCACCCGCCCATCCTCCGGGTGCATCAGCGGCCCATAGGTATTAAAAATCCGCACCACCTTGATCTCCAGCCCGTATTGCCGGTGATAATCGAAAAACAGCGATTCGGCGCAGCGTTTGCCTTCATCATAACAGGCACGCGGGCCGTGCGGATTCACATTGCCCCGATAATCCTCCGTCTGCGGATGCTCCAGGGGGTCTCCGTAGACCTCGCTGGTGGAGGCCTGGAAGATTCTGGCACCGTTGGCCCTGGCCAGTTCCAGCATGTTCAGTGCACCCATCACATTGGTGCGGGTGGTCTTAACCGGATCGGTCTGGTAATGCACCGGGGAAGCGGGGCAGGCCAGGTTATAAATCTGGG
>JAOUPZ010000111.1 GCA_029879595.1 Deltaproteobacteria bacterium
CGGGGCCTCGGCTGCCAGAACCGGCGCGGCACCAGACAGCCAGATCAGCACGCAGAATCCCAGCGCAGAGAACCCCCGCACGCAGAGTTTCAGCAAACAGAAACCCTGGACACTGAAACCTTGAACACTGAAACCTCGAACACTAAAACCTCGAACACAGTAATCCCAGACACAGGGCCCCCACACCCGGAACCACCGGAAAAAAAGCGCGGAAAACAGGGTGTTGTGCACCTGCGGCATGGCTTCACCCTAATGATTCAAACCCGGGGAAAAAAAAGCCCCTCCCTGCTGAGCGCGGAGAGGGGCCTGTAAATACCTGTGTAGCAGACTGTCAACTTCAGGAAACAGAGCAGGCGACGGCCAGGCGGTTATCCTTGCGCATTTCGCCCTTGAGCCCGTTCAGCCAGGTCCTGGCGTCCTGTGCCTGCTCACTGAACAGCACCTCGTATTTTTCCTGTCCCATCCGGGAGAACGAGGTGACCGCCTCGCCGGAACAGCCCACCAGAGCCGCCATGGCGTCCAGGTACTGTCCCCGGCCCTGGGCCATGTCCTCGGCCAGGTTGTTGTAGTTCTGGGCCACGAATTCCTCCTGCAGCTGGTCAATCTGGATGGTGGCTTCCGGGTTGCAGCCCAGGGTTCCACTCGTCATGCCGAAGGTGACCAGGGAGCCCAGCACGGCGCTGATGGCAAAATCGATCACCACCGCCACGACATGAGCATCCTTGCCGCTTTTTCCATCCATCACCACCTTGCCCACACCGCAGCTTGCTCCCTTTGAATCCGCCATGGCGGCGGGAGGAACGACCAGCGATACCATGGCCAGCAATGCAACGGCCGCACATAGTTTTTTCATCTTCATAGCACCTCTTTAGTGTGTTGAATCACGCAGTTTTGTTTAATTGTCTTAACCTGCATTCAGGCGGCCCGGCATCCGGCCGAAAGCACCGGCTTTTCACTTATCGCCTGTTTCAGGTTTATCAGCAGGGAAGTTTCCTCCATCGGCCCTTCGCCGGTGAGCTGTTCGAACTTCTCCTGGGTCATCTGGGCAAACTGCCGATTCAATCCCTCGCAGCCCATGAGAGAGGCCAGGGTTTCCACATACTGCCCGCCACCCATGGCCATGTCCTTGGAAAGGTTGTCCATGTTGATGTGGATAAACTGCTTTTGCTCCAGCTCCAGCATGACCGTGCCGGAGGTGTCACATTCCGAGGTTTCCGTGGTTATGGCCGAGGGCTGGGAAAAAGTCCCATTGGTGGTGTATGCCATCAGGTGGGCCGGTAGCCCCTTCTCTCCCTTCCATACCATCCTGCCAACACCGCAGCCGGGACCATCGGCACCGGCAAAGGCCAGGGGTGAAGAAGCCACGCAAAACACCAATAACAAGAGCACTTTTTTCATAACGGGAACTCCCTTTCAAATAAAGATGTTGACAGGGGCGCGAGCCATGGGTCCCGGTTCGCGTTTTCCGAAAGTTCTTTCTTCCGGTGCTCCTAATCATATGCCCCCCCGGCCCCGGGTTGTCAATAATGGCCCCGGCTACATTCCTGCCAGAAACTCACGGGCCGCATCGGCATCGCGGGTGATCTGGGCCTTCAGATCATCCAGTCCGGCGAAGGTGCGCTCCTCGCGCAGCCGGAGCAGCGGTATCACCTCCACCATCTCGTTGTAAATCTGTCCAGAGAACCCGAACAGGTGGGTTTCCAGCCAGGCCGTCCGGCCGTCAACCGTGGGCCGCATCCCATAGTTGGCCACCCCGCCATAGGTCTCGCCGCCATAATTCACCCGGCAGGCGTACACGCCGAAGGGCAGCACATATATTTCCTTGCAGCGCTGGTTGATGGTGGGGAAGCCCAGCTTGCGGCCCCGCCCGGCGTCCTGCTCCACCGTGGCCAGCACTGAGTAGGGGCGGCCCAGCAGATCCGTGGCCCGGGCAAAATCACATTTCAAGATGGCCTCGCGGATGGACGATGAGCTGACCTTTTCACCCTCATGCACATACTCCGGGAACACCTCCAGGTCGAAGCCATGCCGCAGGCTCAGTTCCTCCAGCAGGCCGGCCCCGCCCTGACGGCCCCGCCCGAAGTGGAAGTCGTAACCGATGATCAGCTTTTTCACCTGAAAGTAGCCCAGCAGATATTCCTGCACGAAGTCCTCCGGCGGGGTGGCGGCCAGCTCGCGGGTGAACGGGATGAAATAGGCTGCGTCCAGGCCCAGCGACTGGAACAGATGCACCCGGTGGGCGATGCCGGTGATGATGGGCACACGGCGCTGGCCCAGCACCGACTGCGGGTGCGGCTGAAAGGTCATCAGCGCCCCGGTGGCGTCCAGGCGGGCCGCCTCTTCAACCACGCGGCGGATCAGGCCCTGGTGCCCCCGGTGAACCCCGTCAAAGTTGCCGATGGTCAGCACGGCATTGTGCGGCCCGGGCTGATCAAGTTTTCTGAAGCGGAATATGTCCATTTAGGTGGCTGGCGTTCAATCCTTCTTCTGTACCCCTTGAGTCCTTTCCATGAGGATCATTAAAATGATAACCGTTTTTCATCCCTATTCAAAACCTTCTGTTCCGGCGCGCAAACACCCTGGCAGATCAGGGCCTATCCGCAGACAATAAAGATTAAATATAAGATTATTTTATTGACTTGTGATTATGTACTTTGTTAATGACAAAATACTCGTTGGAAAATGACTCAATTATTTTGCGGGATAATTTGTCTCAAATACCTTGCAAGATGCTCCAGCGAAAAGGGTTGCTTCCTAGGGGGAAGTCTCGAGAAAACACATTCAATGCCAGGAGGGGACGGCCATGAAAACCTCGATTCGTAATCGCCGGTATTTTGTGCAGTTGCAGGGCCTGTTGCTTTTAACACTGATCGCACTGCTGGTGGGCTGTGGCGGTGAAGCCGAGAAATCCGACGTTGGCGGGGAGCCGGGTGATGACCCCTGTGCGAGTTATCAGTCCAGCAATCCGGCCGGCTGCGCCGCGTGTCATGCCACTGCCAAATCCTGCAATATCAACACCCGGGCGGTCACCGCCGAATTCGCATATGCCAGCAGCCACATAAACCTGGCAGCGGCCGGCTACGCGGCACCGGGCGATATAGCCGATGCGGAGTGCCTGGTCTGTCACAATGAAACCGCCCATGGAGACGGAGCGGTGGACCTGGTCAACCTGAATGACAGTTCAACCCTGATACTGACCGGGGACCCCGACACGGACCCGGCAGCCGCGATGATTTTGAACGCTTTCTGCCAGGGTTGCCACGACAACGTGGGTGAGCCCTCAACACCGCCCTTTACCGACATGCTGGTGCCCACGATGGTGGACAACACAGCCTGGACCAGCTCCTCCCACAACGGCGGAGCCACCAGTTGCTACGGCAACGGGGTGTTCGGCTGCCATTCCTCCGGTCACGGCTCCAAAAAGATCGGCCTGCTGGCCCCCCATAATGTGGCCGCCAACGCCACCACCAGGCATGAAGAAGAAGAAGGCTTCTGTTTCACCTGCCACGATGCCGACGGCCCGGCGGTTACAGACATGGGCTCCCGCTACGCCCTGCCGGTAAACTGGGTGATGCTCCCCACGGGATATAACATGTTGGATACATTGAACGACCGGCACGATGTCATGCCCCCGGAGCAGGCCATCAGCGGGGCCAAGGTGGAGTGCATGAACTGCCACAACCCCCATGCCGACTCCCCTTTCCAGCCCTTCAATCCCGATCCGGACCCCCTGGACACGGCAAGCGCCACCGCCGGGATGTCACCGCTGAGCATGGCCTGCCTGGATTGCCATGACAACACATACCCCGCAGAGGTTACGCCGCCCACAAACATGCTGGTCGATATCGATTTTTCATACTCGGGTTTTGATGCCCATGGCCCTGCAATTGCCAGTGGGCCAATTCTCTCCTGGCAGACCGGGGCTTATCCAGGGGGCTGGACGTTTGAATGCAACGATTGCCATGATCCCCACCCCTCCCCCGGTTTTCCGGGCGCAACCGCACCCACGAATTATTTCGGGCTGAAAACTCCTGTTACCGGCATGGGGGGTGAAGCACTGCTGGCCCTGGATGATTTATTTTACGACTACCTTATCCCCGATTACTCATTCTCCACCTTTGACGGTGCGGACAATGCCAACAATGGCGCGTTTTACTGCAACACCTGCCATGACAGGCCCGGAATGTTCGATAAGGAAAACTGCACTGGATGCCATGCACACAACGACAAGCTGTAACAGGTGTGGGAGTAGGGGGGTAGTGCTTTCTGATAAAGGCTGCGGGGCGATTGTGGCCCCGCAGCGCTAGTCGAACAGGCTCATCTGCTCGGCGGCGGGCTGCTCGGCGGTCTGCTTGAGCCCCAGGTCGATTTCCACCTTCTTTACTCCGGCGCGGGATTCGTAGAGCAGATAGCCGTTCTTCAGGGCGAACTCGTGCACGCCCCTGGTCACGGCCACATCCTGCTTGCAGTATTCGATGATGAGGTCCATGCGGCCCTCCTTATACCACCTGAGCGCCTGAAGCCCGTCGGCGGACTTGGCGGTTTCCAGGGTGGGCCGGGCGATGGAATCCAGCTTGAGGCGGTGCCCCAGGACATTGGTGACCTCGGTGAGGATATCCAGGTTGTTCAGGGCCTGCAGCTCCAGGTAGAGCCTGTGGCGCAGTTCGTTGGTGGGCTGGCTGCCCGCCACCACCCGCAGATCGAACCCCACCGAGTTGAACCCCACGATGAGATCGCCCTTCTTCAGGTGTTCTATCAGGGCCGGTATCTGGTGCTCCAGGTAGACGTGATAGTCCTGGTCGGTGGTGTCGTAGATCACCCCCACGGACATGCCCATGTCCATGATGTTGCTCCAGCCGCCGACCTCATCGGCGGAGTATTTTGTTTCCAGGTCAAAATAGAGTAAGCGTGACATCCCTGTCCCCATGTGGTTGGCGTTTCCCTGGCGGGTGGCCCACCGGCCGATGACCGACGGCCGGAAATTCCTTCTGGATGGCCCTGTTACCATGCTACTTAACCGGGCCTTCCTTTTCAATGTTTTTACTGTGTTTTTAACGGGATTGGGGCTGTGTTTAAAGCCGAATTTTAGGCCCTGTTCCAAGGGGGCGGCAGGAGATGCTCAGGCGGGAAACTCCAGCCACTCCTCGGCGCCATCCGGCCCCATGCGCAGCACGGTGCGGGTCCCCATCCAGTCCGGCACCAGGGTCAGGCGGGCCCCGCCGCCCTTCTCCCCATACCCCCCCCGGGCGTGAAAATGACCCGCGTATATGGCCTGGCAGTCCGCCGGAGCCAGCCGGGCAAAGTCCCGCAGGTCCTGTTCCGGCAGGTGCAGGCGATGGCTCATGTTGGTCTGGCGGATGGTGCGCTCCAGCCGCTGGGCCAGACCCTGGGCCAGCCGGCCGGGCAGCAGCCGGAACAGCCATTCCAGGGGCGCGGAGCGGCTCAATGCCCGCCAGCGCAGGTAGGCGCTGTCCGCACGGTTGATAATATCGCCGTGGGTGAACAGGCTGCCCCGGCCCTGCCAGTCCAGCAGAAAGCCATCGTGGCAAACCTCGTCAAAGGGCAGTCCCCGCCTTTGCAGCAGGGCTTTGTCGCGGGGCAGGAAGAACTCGCGGTTGCCCACCACCAGCACCGTGCGCACCCCGCGGGAGCGCAGTTGCTCCAACCCTTCCAGCACCCTGCCGGCCTGGGCATCCCAGAACCCGGGCAGGGCCAGCCACACCTGGAACAGGTCACCCAGCACAACGCACAGGCCCGGTCCTTCCAGCTCCCGCAGCATCTCCAGGAACGGCTCTGCGGGCGAGGCCGGGTCGCCCAGGTGGGCATCGGCCACCACATGCACATGGCGCGTGCCCGCAGGCGGGGCAAGCCGGGGCGGAGCCTTCAGCAGGGTCTGCCACCGGGGGTCGGAAATCTGTTCTTCGCCAGCCATTCTTCCTCCTGGCCCATACGCCTCCTGAAACAATAGGGAGCCGCCGCCGTCATATGCCGCGTTATGCACTGGTCTTAGCTTGCACTGGTCTTAGCTTGCACTGGTCTTAGCTTGCACTGACCGGTCAGCCGGAGCAAGCCGCTCCGCCGGAGCAGGCCCCGGCCCCCCGTTCATCTGAACCGGGCCAGGTTGCGCTCGGCCAGCTTCTGGCGGCGGAGCAGTTCCTGGCGCCGGGCGCGGGCCTCGGTCTTGAGGGCCGCCAGACGCTGGCGAGCCGCCTCAATGCCCATCTCCAGGCGGGTGCGTTCCCGCGACTCCTGGCGCTCCAGCCGCCTCAGGTCCGTGGCAGTGCGCCGCAGAAACCTCCGCCAGTATTTCTCCGAGTACGGAACGGCCTGCTGGTCGCGTGCCGGGAGCGGTTCGCGGACCCTGACACCCCGGCGGACCGGGGCAAAGGCCTGCGGGTTCAGGGTTTCCAGCTGCTTGGTAGAAAGGTTCTCGCTGATGATGCGCTGGGCGATGGCCATCTGCTCAGCGGCGGCGGCACGACCCACATAGCGCAAATGACGCACGGTGAGCCTTTTGCCCTGGGGGTTCTGCCCCAGCCAGTGCCGCACCTCCGGCTGGATATTGGAGATGGCCAGAATGCCGGCCACAAAATCCCGGGATTTACCGATGGCCTGGCCGGTGTGGGTCTGGGTCAGGCCGCAGCGGGTCCCCAGCGCCCGCAGCGTATCGGCCAGTTCGAACGGCTCCCAGGTTCCCCCATGCAGCCGCTCGATCACCCGCAGTTCAGCGGCGTATTCCCGCCGGGGAGCCAGCACCAGCGCCTGGATGGACTTCAGCCTGAGCCTGCGCGCCGCGGCCAGTTGCAGGCCGCCGGTCACCAGCCGGTAGGGGGGCGCGTCGTCGTCGTGGGTTACCAGCAGGAGCCCCCGGGCGCCCTTGCGCCTCATATCGCGGGCCAGGCGGGCCACCGCCGGCTCATCGTCCTCGCCGGGCTCCTGTCCGGGCGCAAACCCGATCTCATCCGGGGGGATGGACTGCAACAGTCTGGGTTTCCGTTTTGGTCTGGCCATGACAAGCAGGGAGAGTGTGAAGGAAGGGCCTGCGCCCGCCGGTTTTGCCGATTGCTCTACGGTCAGTTCCCGGCACGGTGACTATACATCATACAGGGGGAGAAGGTCCGTCAAAAGTCCTTTTCCTTTTTCACCGTCAACCAGAGGGAATTGCCCAGATCCTTTTCATTCCTTTCGCAGGAAACAATGTTCAGATTCCCAAAAATCCCCGATATCCAGCTGAGGAACAACTCCATCTTTTCCGGGCTGGCAATTTCCATCACATCGGTATTCACATAATTTGGCACTTGTTCCTCAACCATTTTAGTGGCCACACATTTTCCATCCTGGTATTTGATGCACCGATTGCTGATGACTTTTTGCAGGTAAGGGAACTTGAACCTGATTCCCTTCACGGCATATTCCGTCCAGGTCTTTTCGCCCCATCTTTTTACCAGTCGGCAGCAGCGGATCTCCTCCCCCCGGGTAATTTCCATTTCGATGGTCTCCTCACCCAGCAGCAGGTCCTTGGCCAGTTTCCTTGCTATAGACTTCAGCGAAAGCTTGGAACCGCCCCGCAGGGTATACTGAAAGATCACGGTATCGGGAGATGTTTGTATCGCTTTGTCGAACTTCTTGGGAGGGTTCTGGGAAAACCAGTCCAAGGGTTCGATATCCTTTTTGACGGCGGCCTGGATCATCAGTTCATCCACGGCGCTTTTTCTGTCATAGGGATAAAGCCTTACTTCCTGTGGCTCATAACGGACATGGGACGGATGGCAGGAGGCCGACAGAAACAGGAGAGCTGGCATCAGAAAGTATAGATTGGCGCGCACAAGACAGCTCATTCTTGCCGGTTTAGACAAGGTTTCGGGTCAACCCACCCCTGCCCGTCCCCGGTGTGCACACCGCCGGGGTGGGGAAGACGCAACCCCTTTCAGGCCTGGTCAGAGGGTGTTCAGCCATCGTCCTGCAACTGCGAAATATTTATCGCCAAATTATATTACCGTCATCACCGGATTGCAAAGTGGTGTGCTAATGGGCGGCCAGCCAGTTTTCCCCCATGCCCACCTCCACCTCCAGCGGCACCTTCAACCCCACGGCCCGGGAGATTTCCTCGCCGGTCATCTCGCTCACCACCAGTTCGCGCACCTGCTCCACCTCGTCCCGGGGCACATCGAACACCAGCTCGTCGTGGACGCTCAGCACCATGCGGGCCCTGAGGCCTGATTGCTCCAGCCGGCGGTCGATGGCGATCATGGCCAGCTTGATGATCTCCGCGGCGGTGCCCTGGATGGGGGTGTTCACCGCAGCCCCCTCGGCCATGCGGGCCAGCTGTCCGTTGTTGCTGTTGATCTCCTGCAGGTAGCGCCTGCGCCCCATGCGGGTCAGGGCAAAGCCCTGTTTCCGCGCCCGCTCCAGCAGTTCTTCCTGCAGGTCGCGGATGGTGGCGTATTTTTCAAAGAAGCGTTCGATGAACCCGCGGGCCTCGTCGCGGGAGCACCCGGTGACCTTGGCCAGGCGGTCCGCGCCCATGCGGTAGATCAGCCCGAAGTTCACCTCCTTGGCGATGGAGCGCATCTCCCGGGTGACCGCCTCCGGAGAAGTGTCGAAGATGGCCGCGGCGGTGAGGGCGTGGATGTCCTGGCCGGTGCGGTAGGCCTCAAGAAAGGTGGGGTCGCCGGAATAATCGGCCACCACCCGCAGCTCGATCTGGCTGTAATCCGCGCTGAGCAGCAGGTGGCCGTCATCCGAGGGCACGAACAGCGCCCGCACCTTGCGGCCCTGCTCGCTGCGCACCGGGATGTTCTGCAGATTGGGGTTGTCCGAGGCCAGCCTGCCGGTGGAGGCGCTGGTCTGGCGGAACGAGGAGTGTATGCGGCCCGTGACCGGGCTCACGAATCCCCCCAGCTGGTCCAGGTAGGTGTTTTTCAGCTTGGTC
>JAOUPZ010000455.1 GCA_029879595.1 Deltaproteobacteria bacterium
TCGGACATCAACGCTGAACTTATCAATCTGTACTGGGTGGTGCAATACCGCCTGGCTGGAGACCGACGACCTGACCGTGGGAGTATTCCTTGTCGCCCAGTCCTTCGGGATATTTTTCCTGGTGAGCAACGCCGCGGCTGCACCCGGCGAGTTGAATCGCTATGAAGATAGCTCCATGGTGAGGATATCTGAGTCAGACCATTAGCTCAGGGGGTAATTCGTTCGTATCAGATGATGAGCGTTTTATCCTTACCTCGACTATAATGTCTGGGTCGACCTCTATGACAACATCAGGCTGAGGCTCAGGCTGGTCAGGAATAAAGAAACTCAACAACGCGACCAAAATGGGTGCCAGGAAGAGAACGGCCAAAAATATAGCCAGATAGAGCATAAATCACCTCCTGGTAAATACATGCCACATACGGGTGAAAACCTTAAACTTATTCCCTAACCACCTATTACAAATCCATTTTCATGGATAGAGCAGCATAGAATATCAGGCAGTTGACCGTAACCACCGGAAAAGCCCCCCTGACCGTGGGAGTGTTCCTGGCCGCGCTGGCCTTCGTGATTTTCTTCCTGGTGAGCGCCGCCGTGGCCGCGCCCGGTGAACGGGATCGCTTCAATGGCGAGTTCCGCAAATGGGGCCGCTGGCACATTCGTATTACCCCCCGTTACCATTCCTCCTCCTCCCATTGGCAACATCATCGTCTCTTCTCCGCCAACCCAGGCGGGGCGGGGCCTTTCGGCGATGAAAGTCACCCCCGACGCGATTATTGAGTGCTTTTAGAGCAGCAGCTTCCGGGTCAATTTCCACACAGTCAGAGAAGCTAGCAAGAGAAGACTGCCGGCAAGGAAGTGTTCATTTGTTATGGCAGCATAAAGCAGCATTCCATGGTATCCACCCAGCCAAACAAACGTCTTCCAAATCATGGCTTTCTCCCTGTCAGATATGCTTTCTCCAGCCATCAAACACCCAGACATGGCTTCCGCCCTCAGTTTTATATGTACTCCCGGGGATGGACAGATCAGGGGGTTGTGACCGAGGCTGAAATATTTTCAGACCGCCACAAAACCACATCAGGCTAACATACTGATATTGCGCTATTATTTATCGCGCAAATGTTTGTTGATTAAAAAAATGTTAAAATGGAACAACCCGCCGGGCGGAGGATAAGACGGTCCGCCCTTTATCGCTTGGACGTCAGGATCCTCAGGCTGGGCGGGTTTCAACCGGATTCTCACTGTGGAGAGATCACTGCCTAATCAGCTACGTCGGGGGCCGTGTCTGGCACATGGGTTGCGGCTTCAGCGTCGCGTTCGTTCTCTACATGGCCCGAAGGCACCACGCGGGAAGCCGGGCCAATGTGCGCTCGCTGGTCATCGAAGAAAATGTGCGCCCGAAAGGCTTTCAGCACCTCGTCCTTGGAGACTCCACCCAGGAAAAACGACTCATGGATGTTGACCCGCCAGTCGCGCAGGGTTCGGATCACCCGTTCGATAGCAGGGCCGTGGCGTGCGGTAACCAACGCCATTCGCAAGGGGCTGCTTTCGGCGGGAAAGGTCTGTTGCAGGTGTGACAGAGCCCTGAGCAGTTTGGCGAACGGGCCCTCGGGTAGTTCCCGACGGGCGTTCTCACGTTCATGGGCCAGGAAAGCCTCTATCCCCTGCTCCTGGTATATCCGTTCGGACTCATTGGAGAAGATCACCGCATCTCCATCGAAGGCAATGCGGATGGTCTCCTGATCCGGCTCAAAGCCGTCAGGGGGCTCCTGAATGATCGCCGCGGCCACGCCGGCCTCCAGCGCCGCACTCACGTCCCGGTGATACTTGGACAAAAACAGGTTTATCGAAAACGCATCGAGATAATCGGAAAGCGGGGTGCCGCTGGTGAAAGCGCCCCGGGTGATGTCCAGGCCGTAGTGCTTGGTGGCATTAAATAGCCGCAGCCCGATCTCCGCTGAGTTGCGCGACATGATCACCACCTCCACCAGCGGAGGGCTCTTCGGGTCGCGCTGCCTTCCGCTTTGGTTCAGCCGCAGCAGCCCTTCCACAAGGTGAAAGGCCGTGCCCTTGGGTGGGGGGTTGTCCTCGTGTTCTATCTGGTAATCGCGGTAGGCCTCCAGGCCCCGCTCTTCGAATATGCGGTTTTCCTCCTCCAGGTCGAACAGGGAGCGGGAGGATATACCAATCACCAGGGTTTTGCTCAGGTCATAGGGCATGGCTGATCCGTTGTTGTTTTTCGCCAT
>JAOUPZ010000112.1 GCA_029879595.1 Deltaproteobacteria bacterium
GTTCCTGCAGTATTTCACGGCGTCACTTCTGGCGGCACTGCTGCTGATATTCACCGAGCAGCATCTGCTGGGATTCTTCAGGCGCTGGCTGGTGGTGTTGCTGCTGGGGGTTTTCACGGTGGCTTCGATCCGCATGGGAGATGCCATCTGGTGGAACCACCCCTTTGACTACATGGTGCAGCTTTCCATCTTCAGCCTTACCCAGTGGGCGGTGGGCGGTGTTGTCCTGGCGCTTTTGGTGCGTCCTTCCAGACGGATGCGCGTCAGCGACCAGTCGCTGCCCCTTTGGAAGCGGGCCCGGTACTGAGGGCTTCCCGGTTATCCGGGGATTTGGCGGCGGGCGGTTCCCCCCCGCTGAGCTGCATGAACTCCTCACGCAGGTCGGTATTTTCCTCAAGGCTGCCCGTGAAACAGGTGGTGGTGAACTCGCCGGGATGGTTCACCCCCCTGATGCCCATGCAGTAGTGGGTAGCCCTGATCAGCACTCCCACCCCCCTGGCCTGGAGCCCCGACTGGAGGAATCCGGCGATCTGGCTGGTTAGCTGTTCCTGGAGCTGGGGCTGCCGGGAAAAATGATTGACCGCCCGGGAAAGGCGCGACAGACCGCACAACAGGTCGCCGGGCTGAAACCCAACCGTCGCGGTGCCCGTGAAGGGAAGCAGATGGTGGGAACAGATGGATTTGACGGGAATTCCGTTGAGCATAACCAGCCGGTTGGAGTGTTCTCCGTTCACCGGGAACACCTCCAGCGAGGGGGGCGCCTCCCTCAATCCGGCGCAGAGCTCATCATACCAGGCCTGGGCGGCGCGCCGGGCCGACTCATGGGAATCGCTGATCCCCAGTCCCTCCAGCACCTTGGCGAAACCCTCCTCCAGTTTTTCCTTGTCCATGGCATTATCCGTTGGGGTGTTCCTGTTCCGGACTGAAAGCGGCCCGCTCCTATCCAGATGTTTCGGGCGACGTCAGGGGGAGGTCCATGAAAAAGTTTACCAGATTGTCATGCTGGCTGCGCGCGTCTTCATATCCCAACTGTATCAATGCTTCCAGGTAGTCCCTGTCGAACAGCAGGTAGCTTATGAAATCATTCTCCCCTTCCATGGAGCCTTCCACAATCCTGGCGAAGAACCTGTGCATGGCCGTGAGGCTCCTGCGGCTTGAGAGCAGCCTTCGCAGGTGGTCGCTGGCAATGGCGCCGATGTCCTTGGAGGGAGAAATGACAAAAGGCAGCACGCGGCGCAGATATGGCACATTGACGCCTTTTTTCCTGAGGTCGTCGCGGGATTTGTTTACCTTGTCCATGGCGTCTGACCCGTAGATCTTCTCGAAGTCTTCAATAAGGTGGTTGATCCGGCGCATCTGGGCCAGGTCGTAATCCAGCTTGTCCAGGAAGATCGTATTCAGCAGCTTTCCCAGGATGTCACTGACCTTGGGCTCGGACGTGTACTGGTTCAGGTCAGTTTCAAAATCCAGCCGTTTTTTCTGGTCGTGCAGCGAGACCACCAGCAGCCGGTCCGCCCCCATGTGAATGGCCGGGCTCATGGGGGTGTTCTGGCGCATGCTGCCATCGCCGTAGAACTGCCGGTTTATGCGGATCAGGGGAAAGATGATCGGAATGGCCGCGGAGCCCACCACATATTTGGGGGAGAGATTGCAGAACACCGGGTTGAGGTGCCTGGTTTCCATGAAGTGGACATCATCATTCTTTTCCACGAACAGGGTCAACTTGCCGCTGAGCATGTGGGTGGCGGCAATGGCCACCGCGTCCACCTCCCTGCGCCGGATGTTCTCGTGTATGTGTGACCAGGAGATGCTCCGCCGCAGGAATCGGATGAAGGGAGTGGTGTCCAGCACGGCCTTGAAGGGGAAGCTGCCCTCGGCGGCCTTTTTAACCAGCAAATGATCCAGGCCGAAGAAGTTGGTGGCCATGAAAAAGCCGCTTTTCACCAGGAACCCGCTCAAAGCCTGGAAATCAGCGTAGTATATGTCATCGGAGGAAAGCTCCTGCCAGAGTTTTCTGAGGCGCGCTCCCTGGTAGAGCGGATCGGCGGCGGTGGAGGCAAGCTGGGCGCAGTTGATCGCCCCCACGCTTGTGCCCGTGTAGATGCGGAACAGGTTGGAGTGGGCAATCTCCTTGGGCAGGCCGGTGCGGATATAGTACATCACCCCGGCCTCATAGGCTCCCCGCGCCCCCCCGCCGGAAAGAACCAGTGCGAAATTCGGTTTCTTTTTCTTTGCTTTTCCCATTTTCCCGCCGGTATCTGGTGGAAACCGCTCCTGGCTGAATCCTGATGCCGCTATACTAACAGCTAGTTGCATGGCGGGCCACAGGTCTTTGTCTGGTTACTGGCCTTCGGCCGGGCACAGGCTTTTTATTATTGGGCACAATGCGTACCTATCAGCGCGGCCAGTGGCAACCCGGGCCAACCTGTTCCCATTGCTGCCGCTTCATGCATGGTTTAACGGCTGTATTGCCGGATCAGCACCCTCCGGGGCGCTGGCGGAGGACTTATTTGAAACTCAGCCCCTGAAAAGATAAGCTTCTGGTAGCCCCGGCGGCCGGATCGCTCACCCCTTTAACGGAAACTCGGCATGTGGCCCTACATAATTAAACGCCTGCTGTTAATGCTGCCCACTCTTTTGGGGATCATCCTGGTGACGTTCGTGGTGCTGCAGATGGTGCCCGGCGGGCCGGTGGATCAGATGATCTCGCAGTTGAAGGGCCATGCCGCCTCCACCGAGGGCGGCGGGGCGCCCCAGGCCACCGACCGCCTGCGCCAAAAGGAGATAGAGGCGGAGCAGGTGGAATACCTCAAGCGGCTCTACGGCTTCGACAAGCCGGTGCACATCCAGTTCCTGGGGTGGTTGAAAAGGCTGTTCACCTTCGATTTCGGGGAGTCCTACTATCACCACAAGTCGGTGGTGGACCTGGTGCTGGAAAAGCTGCCTGTGTCCATTTCCCTGGGGGGCTGGAGCTTTCTGCTGACCTATCTCACCTGCATTCCCCTGGGCATACGAAAAGCCGTCCGGCACGGCTCGCGGTTCGATTCATTAAGCTCGGTGGTGATCCTGGTGGGTTATTCCATTCCCGGGTTCGTGCTGGGGATATTCCTGATCGTGCTCTTTGGGGGCGGTTCGTTCTGGGACGTGTTTCCCCTGCGCGGGCTGACCAGCGACAACTGGGCGGAAATGTCCATGCTCGAACAGGTGGCCGACTACCTGTGGCACCTGGTGCTGCCCCTGACCTGCTATGTGATCGGGAGTTTTTCCGTGCTGACCCTGCTGACCAAGAACAGCATGCTGGACGAGATAAACCGCCAGTATGTGCTCACGGCGCGGGCCAAGGGCCTCAGCGAGACCAAGGTGCTGTTCAAGCATGTATTCCGCAATGCCATGATTCCCCTGATCCTGGGATTTCCGGGCAGCTTTCTGGCGTTGTTTTTCACCGGCTCACTGCTTATCGAGACTCTGTTTTCCCTGGATGGCCTGGGGCTGCTCAGCTATGAATCCATCATCAGCCGGGACTATCCGGTGGTGATGGCCACCCTGTTCTTTTTTTCCGGGCTGGCCCTGCTGGCCAACCTGCTCAGCGATCTTTCCCTGATTCTGGTCGATCCCCGGATTTCCTTCGAGAGCGCCCCGCGATGAACCCACCACCCTGCCCGGAGGAGCGCTGAGATCATGTCCGTCCTGCCCGCTTTCAAGCTCCGCGAGGATACCCGTCGCAAGTGGCGCGTGTTCCGGCGCAACCGCCGGGGGTTATACAGCCTGTTGATTCTGGTGGCCCTGCTGGTGCTGAGCCTGTTCGCGGAGTTGTATGCCAATTCCAAACCCCTGCTGGTTCACTATGGCGGGGAGTTCTATTATCCGTTCCTGAAAGCCTACCCGGAGACCACCTTTGGCGGTGACTTTGAGGTGGAGGCCGACTACCACGACCCGTATGTTCGCGACCTGATTTCCGCCGGTGAGAACTGGGCCGTCTATCCCCCCATTCCCTGGGATTACAAGTCCATCAACAGCGGCGCCGGGCTGCACCATCCCAGCCCTCCCAGCGCCCGCAACTGGCTGGGCACGGACGACCGCGGCCGCGATGTGCTGGCCCGGCTCATCTATGGCTTCCGGCTCAGTCTGTTTTTCGGGCTGGTGCTGGCGGCCATCGCCACCGTGGCGGGCATAGTGGTGGGGGCCATCCAGGGCTTTCTGGGGGGCTGGGTGGACCTGCTTGGCCAGCGCGGCATTGAAATCTGGGCCTCCATGCCCGAGCTGTATCTGCTCATAATCATCAGCGCCTCGTTCACGCCCAGCATTCCCAAGCTGATCGTGCTGCTGAGCCTGTTCGGCTGGATGGGCCTGAGCGCCTATGTGAGAGCGGAATTCCTGCGGGCCCGCAACTTCGACTACGTCAAGGCGGCCCGGGCCATGGGGGTGGGCAACTGGCAGATCATTCGCCGGCACATTCTGCCCAACACCATGGTGCCGGTGGTTACCTTCTTTCCCTTCCGGGTTTCCGGCGCCATCATCGGGCTCACCAGCCTGGACTTTCTGAATCTGGGCGTGCCCAGTCCCACGCCCTCGCTGGGGGAACTGCTCCGTCAGTCCAAGGCCAACGTGGAGGCCTGGTGGATGTCGTTGACCACCTTCTTCGTGCTGGTCATCACCGTGATCCTCATCAACTTCATCGGCGAGGCCCTGCTCCAGGCTTTTGATCCCAAAAGACGCTAAGGGCCGGGCTCAGAAAGAAATCACATAAGACAACACGAGGCTGTTGTCTCCCAGGATGTAGGTGTGCCGGTCGGTTTCGAATTTCGGCCCGCCCGCATAGTAGGCCAGGGAGACCGACCCGATGCGGTATTCAACCGATGCCGAAACCGCCGCCGTGCCTCCACTGGGATCTTCGATATTTTCCGGCGGTTCGGTTCCGGGGCTGTTGCCGAACTGAACCCGCCCCCCCATGTCGGCCCAGCCCCAGCCTGCGCCATAGGAAATACGCAGGAAATGGAAGTCGGAGTTGCGGCCCAGGTAATACGACAGAGCCGGAGTGGCTGTCAGCACGCGGGCCTTGAACTGGGTGCCGGCATTCTGGGGGCCGGGCAGGCCGGTAAAGCTCTGCTGGCTGGCCTCGAACTGGGTGTAGGAAAACGAGAATCCGATGGAAAACCCGCTAGAGCCCAGAAACAAAGGCGGGGAAGAAATGGAAACGTAGGGCGAGTAGTCGGAATCTGACACCAGCCGGGCCTCCGACTGGTCTGTCTTGCGGGTTATCTGGATGAAAGAGGTGGAATAACTCGCCCCCAGCTTCAGGTTGTAATGGGAGACCAGCGGTTCGGCGGCCTGGGCGGCGTTTGGTCCCATGAACAGCGCCCAGAGGCAGGTGGCCATCAGGGGCAGGATGGTGTTCAGGGGTTTTCGGTCCGGACTGGACCGGAGCGGACTTGTGCGGAGTATCTTCATGGCCTGTTGTTTCCCGGGAAAGAAATGAAATTATTTTTGTTTCTTGCTGTATTTTTTAAATCACATTTAGGCCGGCTTTAAAACCCCAGGCCAGGGCACCGGGTTTGAAACAATGCCCTGGGTGGTCAGCCTGGAGCCCGGTGTGGATTTCCCGAAAACCAGCCAGCCCCCCGCTGCCGGAATTCCCCCCCAAGGCCCTTGAAAATCTTGACAACGGCTCTCAATCTGTCATCTTTAAATATTCTCCAGGCATCTTTGGATCGTTGGCAAAGGCTGGCTTTTCCCGAGGTGGAACGAGGAAAAACGGCATAAACCACGGCTTCCCGGCGTTGTTTTGGTGTATTCCCGGGTGCCGAATGGCGTTAAAAAACGTAACAGGACAGGAACCGAACACCTGACATAAACCCATAACTCCAGAACCGCGAATCAGGCGGCGGACCCCCGGTTGCTGTATCGGACCGGACACCGGGACGCCCCATCGAGGCGGATTCCATGCCCGTGTCAGGCGGGCCCCGGAACGGCCTCGATAAAGTAAATGCGGAAAAAGAACACCCCCAAGGACATCCTAAATGACACCCGAAGAAGTGACCGAAACCGCTAACGAAAGCTCAGCAGAGACCACCCCCGAAGTAATAATCGAAACCAGCTCCGAACAGGATGCCCAAGCCCGGCAGCCTTTGGCCATGACCAGCCCGGCGTCCATCACCTTCATCGAAGATGATGTGGATTTCGAAAAGCTGTTTGATGAAGAGATGCGCTCCTTCGATGAGCATCAGATCGTCACCGGTAAAATCATCGAGATGCAGAAGGACTTCATCACCGTTGACATTGGCTACAAATCAGAGGGCCAGATTCCGTCCGAAGAATTCAGGGATGAGAACGGCGTGATCACCGTCAAGGAAGGCGACGAGGTGGAGGTATACCTGGAAGCCACCGAGGATTCCGACGGTGTGGTGGTCCTGTCCAAGATCAAGGCTGAAAAAATGCGGGTCTGGGAGGAAGTGGGCCGCATTTACGAGGAAGACGGCACGGTGGAGGGTATCATTTCCTCCCGTATCAAGGGCGGCCTTTCGGTGGATATCGGCGTCAAGGCCTTCCTGCCCGGCTCCCAGGTGGATCTCAGGCCGGTGCGGAACCTGGACAAGCTGATCGGGGAAAAGTTCGAGTTCAAGATTCTCAAGTTCAACCAGAAGCGGGGCAATATCGTGCTTTCCCGCCGGGCTCTTTTGGAAGTGGATCGCGAGGAGCGCCGCAAGAAGACCCTGGAGGTGCTGCAGGAGGGTTCCGTCATCAAGGGCTTTGTCAAGAACATCACCGACTACGGGGTGTTCATCGATCTGGGCGGTGTGGACGGACTGCTTCACATCACCGACATGACCTGGGGACGGATCGTTCACCCCTCCGAGATGTTCTCCATCGGTGACGAGGTGGAGGTGATGGTCCTCAAATATGACGACAGCGATGAAAAGGTCTCGCTGGGCCTCAAGCAGAAAACCTCCAACCCCTGGGATGCCGTCCGGGAAAAATATCCCATCGGGGCCAAGGTGGGCGGAAAAATCGTCAGCCTCACCGACTACGGCGCGTTCATCGAGCTGGAGCCGGGCGTGGAGGGACTCATCCATGTCACCGAAATGTCGTGGACCCGCAAGATCAGGCATCCTTCCAAGCTGTTCAACATCAGCGACAACGTGGAGGCGGTGGTAAAGGATCTGGATATCGAGCGCAAGCGGATTTCCCTTTCCATCAAGGAAGCCGAGCCCAACCCCTGGGAAACCATTCACACCAAGTTCCCCGTGGGTTCGGTGGTCCGCGGAAAGGTGCGCAACATCACCGACTTCGGCATCTTCGTGGGCCTGGACGAGGGCATAGACGGGCTGGTGCACGTCTCGGACCTGTCCTGGAGCCAGCGGCAGCGCAAGCCCTCGGCCTTTGCCAAGAAGGGCGACGAGATTGAAGTCAAGATTCTGCACATCGACCCGGACAAGGAGCGCCTTTCCCTGGGCATCAAGCAGCTGACAGAAGACCCCTGGAAGAGCCTGGAGGACAAGGTCCACATCAACGATGAGGTGGTGGGCCGGATCGTAAACGTGACCGATTTCGGAATATTCGTGGAGGTCATGGAAGGCGTTGAGGGTCTGGTGCACATCTCCGAGATCGACCAGGAGATCCCCAAGGAGAAAATCGGCGAGTTCTACAAGATCAACTCCCTGCTGCGCTCCAAGGTGATCAAGGTTGACGTCGAGGAGCGGCGCCTGGGCCTGGGAATCGTGGGTCTGGTGGACAGCCCTGAGGAAATCGTTCAGGAAAACGAGGTGCTCAAGGGCGCGCTCGCCGATGCCGGCGTGATAAAACTCCAGGACGATGAGGGTGAGTCGGCCAAGGAGGAAAAGCCCAAGAAGAAGCCCGCCAAGAAGGCCAAGGCCGATGAGGCCGCCGAAGGCGCTGAAGAAGCAACCGCGGAAGCCGCTGCTCCAGCTGAGGAAACACCTCAGGAGCCGGCTGCTGAGGCTGCGGCTGAGGCTGCTGCCGCGCCCGAGGAAGAAACCAAGGAAGCAGCCAAGCCCAAGAAAAAGTCCGCCAAGAAGGACGAGGCGGACGAAGAGCCTTCCGAATAGGTTGATGGCCGGGGACACGCCACTGGCATGGCTCCGGCAGGCAGGCCCGCAACACCCCCGGAGGTTTTTTTCCGGGGGGGCGCCCAAACGGTGCGCCGGTGCCGGAAGGTATTCCCGGAGCCGGCGTCCGCGCTCTCCGGCGGGGATTCCTCCCCGGCATTTGCAGGTGCCCTTTTCCCTACCAGCCAGGACAGCTTCACGATGACACCCCAAAAGCCCCCCCTGCGGGAGGACTCCCGGCCCGTTGACCCGGACAGTTACTGGCAGTTGCGCCTGTGGATACCCCGTGAGAGCGAGGAACTGTGGACCATGCACTGTCTGGACAGGGGAGCCCTGGGAGCCCAGTGCCACCAGGAGCAGGAAACCGCGCTGGAGATGGGCTATTTCTTCGGGGAGGCCCCACCCTGGACCGCACAGGAACTGGCGGGGGAGTTTCAAACTCTCTACCCGCACCTGAAGGGGCCGGAGTCCATGGAACTGCTGCGGCTCCCCACGGAACGCTGGGAGCTTTCCTGGCGGGAGCATTTCGCCCCGCTGGAGGTGGGCCGCCGACTTATTATCCGCCCCCCCTGGGATGCTTCCGCACAGGACGCACAGGACCGCCTGTCCATAATCATCAACCCCGGGCAGGGTTTTGGCACGGGACGGCACCAGACCACCGCGCTGGTTCTCGGCCTGCTGGAGTGGTGGCTGGAGCGTAGACCGGAATTGCCGTCTCAGATGCTGGACGTGGGCGCGGGATCGGGGGTGCTGGCCCTGGCCGCCTGCCGCATGGGGGTGCCCCGGGCGACCCTGCTGGACATTGATCCGGCCGTGGCTCCGGAGATACAGGGCAACTTCGCCCTGAACGGCATGGCGGCCAGGGCCA
>JAOUPZ010000456.1 GCA_029879595.1 Deltaproteobacteria bacterium
CCTACGAGGTGGAGGGCGAAGAACTGACCCCCCAGGCGCTGGCCTACCTGCGGGCCCGCCAGGCGGACCCCCTGTGTTCCTTTGGGGATTTTGCCGCCTTCAGCGACCCGGTGGACCTGGCCACGGCCCAGTTGCTGCGCCGCGAGGTGAGCGATGGCCTGATCGCCCCGGCGGTGAGCGAGGAGGCCCTGGAGGTGCTGCGGGCCAAGAAGGGCGGGGCCTTCATCGTCCTGCAGGCAGACCCGGATTTTCAGCCGCCGGAGGTGGAAATCAAGGAGGTCTTCGGCGTGGCTTTTGCCCAGGGCCGCAACAGCGCCCTGATCACGCCGGAAACCCTGGCCGCCAAGGGGGTGCCTACCGCCACCACCGCCCTGCCGCCCGAGGCGGTGCGCGACCTGGTGCTGGCCGCCATTACCATCAAATACACCCAGTCCAATTCCGTCGGCTATGCCCTGGACGGGCAGATGATCGGGGTGGGCGCCGGCCAGCAGAGCCGGGTGGATTGCACCAAACTGGCCGGCAGGAAGGCCGAGGTCTGGTGGCTGCGCCAGCATCCGCGGGTGCTGGGGCTGCCCTTTGCCCCGGGGGTGCGCCGGGTGGACCGGGTCAACGCCCGCGTGCGTTACATCGAGGGAGATTTCACCGCGCCGGAACTGACCCAGTGGCAATCCCATTTCAGCACGCCGCCGCCCCCCCTGAGCGAGGCGGAAAAGGCCGACTGGATGGCCCGGCTGCGGGGCGTCTCCCTGGCCTCCGACGCATTTTTCCCTTTTCGGGACAGCATTGACCAGGCGGCCAAACGGGGGGTAAACTATGTGGTGCAGCCGGGAGGGAGTGTGGCGGACGGGGCGGTGACGGAAGCCTGCAACGACTATGGCATGGTCATGGCCCTCAGCGGGGTGCGTTTATTCCATCACTGATGGAGGGGCCTCCGGAAGCATGTTCCGCCAGTATTCAGTTACCCCCGCCAGCCGGGGGGGGCCGAACAGGCCCTGGCCAGGGGATTTCCCCCCGGCGGGTGTGGCCCCAGAAAACTTAAGCCCGATAGAGGATGGAACCTTCATTCCCACCCGAGAGCAAGTCCAAGCCCCGCAGAATTCCCGTGGCTTCGGAAAAGATCATCTTCGGCCATCTGGAAGCCTGGGCGAATATCATTCGCAGTTACCAGGCCACCCATCCCAGCCACCGGGTGATGCTCCGCTATGAGGACGAGGCCGTGCTCAGCCTGATGGAACTGTTCAAAATGGCCGGCCGGCTCAATCCCCAGGGCTTTGAACTGGTGGTGGCCGCCGCCGACCACAACCTGAAGGACGTTCCCAAGCTGGTGCGCTATCTGGTGGAGGGAGCCAGCGATTCCTACAACCAGTTTATCCGCCGGGATGTTCACCAGGTGCAGCCCCTGTTTTAATCAGGTGGAGTAGGGCAGGCCAGCGGCAGGAACCCCGCCGGCAGCGGCCGGGCTGTCTCCCGGGCAAGCCAGGCCCGCTCCGCTGCCCCCGGCCGCTTCCACTGCACTCCGGCAGCGGCTCCCTTCAATCCTTCATCCCCCTCCCTCCCGGCACCATGGCCTACACCCTGCCCGTCAGCGCGGATAAACCCGCCTATGTCCGCAAGAAGTTCGACGAGATCGCCGGACATTATGACCTGTTCAATGACCTGATCACCCAGGGGCAGCACCGCTGGTGGAAGCGTGTGCTGGTCAACCGCCTGCCCCTGGGGCCGGGGGTGCGCGGGCTGGACATCTGCTGTGGCACGGGAGACCTGGCCAGGCGGGCCCTGGGCCGCCTGCCCGCTGACGGCCTGCTGGTGGCGGCGGATTTTTCCGCGAACATGCTGCGCATCGCCCGGAAACGCCTGGCCGGGGGCGGCGGGAAGGCCGCTCCCCATCTGGTGGCCCAGGCCGATGCCATGGCCCTCCCCTTTGCCGATGCCAGCTTTCACTTTGTCACCATCGGCTATGGCCTGCGCAATGTGGCCGGGCTGCCCGGCTGTCTGGAAGAACTGCTGCGGGTGCTCCGCCCGGGCGGGGTGCTGGCCTCCCTGGATATCGGCAAGGTGCGCCCCCGCTGGCTGCGCCCCTTTGCCGATGCCTACCTGTTCCGGGTGGTGCCCCTCATCGGCCGCCTGCTGCAGGGAGGGCAGGACATGTACACCTACCTGCCCCACTCCACCCTGGACTTTCCCCACCAGGACGAGCTGAAGAAGCGAATGCTGGACGCGGGCTTCGCCCAGGTGGACCTGGTGGAGT
>JAOUPZ010000457.1 GCA_029879595.1 Deltaproteobacteria bacterium
CCCCCAGGCTGACAAGGCTCTGATTCAGCTTGGTGCGCGTTTTGTCGTCATGGGCCTTTTCCAGCCCCAGCCGGGCCATTTCCATGGCCTTGGCGATTTCCTCATCCACACGCAGGTTGAAATCCTGGAAGGCTTTCTTGGAGCGGTTAAACAGCTCCTGTCCCTTGTCGCCCTGAACGGTGAGGTTTCCATAGCGCATCAGGCGCTCCAGGTTCAGGGCCTGCTCCAGTTGTGAGGTGGTCACCTTGGTGACGATGCCGGTAAGGGGTATGTCGGCTTCGGCGATGGTTTCCAGTTCGTTGCCGATGCGGTTCAGGTTGAAGATGGTAATTGAAACGTTAATGCTCAGCAAAACCAGCAACACTACGCATAAACCGATGATCTTTGCGGATAGACTCATTTTTGAAAACATTGTCAGCTCCTGTATGCCTAAAGGAAAATTTGTTATCAGCGCTCCTGGTATGGCTGATTCACATGCCGGAACCACATTTATCGGGGCCTGCTTCCCCATGCCCGGCTTCCTTAAGTGGTTTTACTCCTGAAAACCAAAATGAAACTTGTCCAAAGCTGCTTTCTGGGCCCATATATTTTTCCCATAAAAGCAGTCTTGATTTATGTAAAGTCTTGGTATTTTAAACGATCGTATTCGGAAATAGTTTGCGGATTTTTGGTTGTTTCTCCGCAGTGATAAAATCTCCATAATCTATGGCGGGGCCGAACAAACCGGTTATTTGTGTGTTATCCATGATTATTCTCCGGTGAATATCCTGGGCCGGCAGACGGTGGCCGGGGGGAGAATCCAGCCATCGAGACAATATATACATATCCGGTGCCCGATGAGCGACGAGGACAAGGACGGCAGTGGCGGCAGGAGCGGCAGGGGCCGCCACGGTAAAACCGCCCCGGAGGGGCAACCCTGGCGGCGGGAGGGAAATCCCGGTCCGGCCCGGCCGGACGACGGCTCCGCCGCTCACCTGGCGCTGCTGGCCCCCCTGGGGCTGGAAGGAGTAATAGACGCCCACTGCCACTGGTTTCCCGACAATGTGACGGAGAAGATCTGGGAATACTTCTCCCGGCATTACTGGCCGGTGACCTACCATTGTTCCGGTGGGGAGCGCTTGCGCTGGCTGAGGCAGAACCGGGTGGACGGGTTCACCACCCTGAACTATGCCCACCGGCCCGGGATGGCCTCCTGGCTGAACCGCTGGACGGCGCAATGGGCCGGGGATACCCCCGGGGCCATCCTGACTGGCACGTTCTATCCCGAGGAGGGCGTGGGGGAATATGTGGAGGAGGCCATCGGCCGGCTGGGGATGCGGGGGTTCAAACTGCATCTGCGGGTGAGCGCATTCGACCCGGCCTGCGCGGAGCTGACCCCGGCGTTTGAGCGGGTGCAGGAAGCCGGACTGCCGGTGGTGATCCACTGCGGCAGCGCTCCGGACCCCAGCCGCTTCAATGAACCGGGGGCGGCGGACCGTCTGCTGAAGCGCTACCCCCGCCTGAAGCTGGTGGTGGCCCATATGGGGGCCTGGGAATGGGAGCACTATCTGGGACTGGCCGAACGCTTTGAGCACGTCTACCTGGATACCACCATGGTATTCGTGGATTTTCCGGCCTGCGGCCGGTTTCCCGGGCAGCTTCTGGGGCGCCTGGAGGGCCTTTCCGCCAAAATCCTGTTTGGCAGTGATTTCCCCAACATTCCCTATCCGCTCTCCCATGCGGTGGAGTCGGTGGTTTCCCTGCCCCTGAGCGCAGAGGCCCGCCGGGGCATTCTTTACGGCAATGCCATTCGGTTGTTCGGCCTGGATGTTTCAGGAGGCAAACCCTGACATGGGGAAAAACTTGTTGTACAAATAAAGTTGCCAGGAAAATGTTTTCGCCTGGATAATCTTTTATTTTCGGGGCGGGGTGTTGATCTGGCAAATCGTCTCCGGGGTAGAATCAGGAAATGTAATGCAAATGAGGATTTTGAAAATTCCGGGGCGGTCTCCCCAGGCCCGGCAGGCCCAGCTCAAGCGGGTTCAGTCCTGGATGGCCGGCGGGGGCTGGCAACTGGAGTCCTACATCGACCTGGAACACAGTGCGATGTTTCTGCGCGATCCCCAGGCTCCGCCCCTGGGGCTGTTCAGCCCCACCCGTCTGCTGCCCGGCCCGGGCATGATTAACCCCTTGGAATGGGGGCGGCATCTGGTGGCCGTGCCCAGGAGGATGGGGGTGCTGCTGGGGCTGGCCTTTGCCCTG
>JAOUPZ010000458.1 GCA_029879595.1 Deltaproteobacteria bacterium
GCGGTTCGCGAACTCTGGCGGAGTAAACACCTCGTCGTTGGAAAGGTTCGCAATACAGGACAACACATCTGGATTGCGACCGCGAAGCGTAAAGCCAGCCTGTTCAATCATGGAGTTCCCTTTTTTTAATGCGCCCTGTTTAAATTTCTGCCAGTTCCCTCACAGTGACCGGTGGGTACGTTTTAACCGGCGTAAATATCTCGTGCTTGCCCATATGCGCGAAAAGCGAACCCTCCGCACTGAAGGCCGATGAGCCTGTGAGGTCGTCCAAGAGAAAATCCCGCCGCTGGAACTTCCCCTTGCCCAGGTACCCCCACTCCGCGAAGGTAATCGCCTTGTCGTCTGCCGTGCGCATCTTCAAGGCGTCCCCATGAACCAGGTTCACCGTCAGCACGTAGAACCCGGCCTTATACAGGTCGTCAGCCTCCTCGATGTTCAGGTACCCCGCGAAAATCTCCAGCAGGTTGGCCCGGCACTCGGCGATATTGTCCGCCAGGAGTTCAATCCCGTACATGCACATCAGGCCCAGCAACGCATACTGCTGCTTCTCAAACTCAGACTTCCCGTACTTGACTTCAACCGCTGCGAGCTTGCGCTGAAGCACCTTGACAAGAAAATTCCCGCTGCCGCACGCCGGTTCCAGAAAGCGCGAATCAATCCGCTCGGTCTCCCCTTTCACCAGGTCAAGCATGGCCTCGACCATCCACTCCGGAGTAAAGACCTCTCCGTGGTCGGCAATGCGCTGTTTGGACTTGATAAGGCTCATGGTCGAATGCAACGGCTTTCCCGCGCCCACTTCAAAATGTGTTTCGGCGTTGATGCTCTGCGCCAGTATCCCCGTCATGAGATAACCCCTCCCCAGGAGTATGGTGCAGTGTACAGCTTGAGCCCGATATCAGGAAGCCATGAGGCTTTAGGCCAGTGAGAACTAGTTTTGAGACAAACCAAACATCCACGCAGGGAATTGGATGATCCTAGAAATATGACCTGGGTATCGGCTTAAGGCGGTTTAGGCATCCAATCCCCCATCCCATGCCTAGGCTTTATCAAAAGCTCATACCTATTTCATTAATTATTTTTTCTGATTTCGTGATTGATCCCAACTTGAAACGCTCATTTAAGAAAAATAAATATTGCAGCGATTGCACTGGATCAGCGCGGCGCGGGTCATTTCTCCCCCCTCAGCACGAAGGCACATATCGGACTCGGCCCCGGCATCTGTTCTTTGGTGTCCGCTTCCAACCACTTCACCCGCCCCAAGGACACAATCTCAGCGCCAGCAGCGGCCAGGTGCATCACATAGGACTGCACCGGCAACACCAGCACAGACCCTTTACCTTGCTTGGCCTCTGCGATGGCCTTGTGGACAAACGCCGTTGGCCCTTTTCCGCCCACGCCGTCATGCTTGCGAAAAGGCGGGTTCACATAGTTCATCTGCCCCCACGGAATCTCCAGGCTGTTGTAGTCCTCCGGCCTGGGGCATGGGCACGGGTCAAAGTCAAAAGGCCCGTAGCGCCGGGTCAGGTCCTCCAGCACCTCCGGCGGGGTCAACCAGTAGCGTCTGCTCATCTCACCGCCTCCTTAGGTTCGCACCTGCACCGGCAGCGGGACTTTCAGCCCGCACAGTTTGCCGTTAGGTATGTCGTCCGCGTAGGTGGACCCGTCCTCATGGGTCACAACAACCGCGTAATCAATGTCTCCATCAGATCCCAGCACCTCGACCCACACATGCCTTTTTGCAGGCTTGCCGCAGGTCAGGCACCTCATAACTTGCGCCCGTATTCCGCGATCAACAGGGCATCGCAGTTTTTCAGCGTCACGCGCACCTCCGGGAACAGCCGCTGCGCCTCCAGTTTCAGCCGGTTCTTGCGCTCGGTTTTCGGCACCTTGGCCCCGCGCATCTTGTCCGGCAGAAACGCCTTCTGCCACGCTTGCGGCGTTACCTTTTCCAGCCGCAGCCCCGCCGCCTGGATCAGCGCCACCCAATGCCCATAGCCGTAGCCAAACTGAAACATCGCCTGCCCGCCCTGCCCCGGCATCCCGTGGACCTTCTCGATCAGCGCAATCGCGCCCTTGCACGCCGCCGAGTCGATGATTTCCCGCATCGCCTTCACGTTCCACTCGCCGCCCTCAAACGGGGCCGCCCACAACTCCAGGCTCCCCGCCGGAGACCACAGCACCGCCGCCCCGCTCTGGCCGGGGTCAATCCCCAAGATGGCTCGGGTCATCGCGTCA
>JAOUPZ010000113.1 GCA_029879595.1 Deltaproteobacteria bacterium
GGGCAGCATGGTCAGCCAATAGAACGGCTTTTCATCCGAGCCGTCATTCAGTTCGTATATTCCGTCCTCGCCCCATTTGCGCGTCCAGCGCTCTTCTATCTCGGTGTGTTGATAACGCTCGCTCATGCTCTCGCCCGGCCTGGCCGCGATTTTCCCGCTGACCGCCTTAGCTCTCCCTTGGTATGATGTTTCTTATGATCCGGGCCCCTGGCCGGCTCCGTCTGCCAGTGCTATTACCCGGCCAAGCTAATATAACCGGCCAGTCTGATAGCCGGTCCTTCTCAGAGCCAGTCAGCCTCAGGCCCGCCCGGCATTATTGCCGTCCGGCAAGCTGCCAATCTTTTTTTCTAACAGATACAAATCCCGGGCACCATAGGCAATTATCCGGGCCAGGCAGGAATTCCGGCCGGGAAAACCAATGGGCCATGGCCCGGCAGCAGTCCTTCCTGATCATTTTTTCACAGACAACATCTTGAAGGAATTAATGCCAAATGATAGAATTCATCTGTCTGTTTTTCAAAGGTGTCAACATATCAACTCATTAAAGCAGATATACAAGGGGGGAGCATGATACCCATCAACAGTATACTTCACGGTTGCAGCCTTTTTTCGCAGGTGGTTTTTCGGCAAATCCCGATTCTGCTGGCCTCGGCCATGATTCTGGCGGCCTGCGCCCCGCCGGAACCGGAATCGGATGAATACCAGGAACCTCCCATCCCGGAAATATATCTGGGCTCATCAAGGTACTTCAGCATTATATCATCAATCTGGACGACTGCCTCAACTACTTTTCGCTTCAGAACCGGTGATATCAGGGGTCTGTATCATATCTCTCTGAGCAACAGCAGCGCTGCGGACGTGGGGTGGGCCATAGTACCCGAAAACGATGGTGAGACCGGGGGCGCATTCTGCAACACACACCCCGATTCTTCAGATGAGAACTGCGCAACCGGGGTGCTGGAACCCAATCAATCCTACCTGATTTATGTGAACAACCATTCTTCCTTTAATAATGCAAGCGGAACCATACTGATCACATTCATCTCGGAAGCTACGCTTCTCAACCCGGATACTCCCACCAGCGTGGCTATGGAGGCGGGAGCCAGACATTACTATCAGATAATCCCCGATGACCATTGGGTTGTGAATACAATATCCATTACATCGGCCCAGTCGGCTATGTACGGAGATTTGTATTCCACCGATTACAACCAATATAAAAGCCAGGACTTCACCTTAAATGAACACCTGTCCATGAACATGACTCCCGGACAGGGCTACATATTGGAGGTGATCGAAAAAACATTCCAGGCCGCGAGCTATGAAATCACCCTGAGCCGCTCCGGGGAGGTGGTGCCGCTTACCATGGGAGTTTCCGCCTCGGGAACCATTCCACCCTATGGGGATCCCCTTGTCCCGGCAAAAGCCTTCTTCAAATTTGATTCCAAGCCCTTACTCACAGGGGCCCCAGGTGAGGAATACTTTTACAAAGTCAGCCTGACCGGAGTCGGCACGGACGTTCAGTGGATGGCAAGGGATGAGTTCTTCGTAGGCAACCCCCTGATATGGTGTGACAACATTACCGGTGTTGGTGACGAGATCTGCAATATTATTTTCGGCCATGCTGATATTTCGACACCACAACCCCCGTCCAGCCCCATGTACCTGGAGGTGTTCCATTACGACGATGTCTCCTCGACTCCGTTCGATATACTGGTGGAGGAGTTTCCCGTTCCGGAGCTTGCCACTGGGGACACCGCCAATTACAACATAGGAGCCGGCGGCTTCAGGTACTTTAAGTTCACCACCGAAGAGTATGTAGGATACGATTTCAAACTGACCAATACCCAGTCCAACCTGGCTTTCTATTTCGTTTCCAGTTATGGGGACTCTATGGTTCCCACTTTTACCTGCGACAACGTCACCTCCGGCGCCGGGGATGAAATCTGCTCATGGCCTGACTACTATCAGTCGAAAACCTTGATTATCATGGTGGAGGAGCTTGACGGAGTGGCGGGCACCTTTGATTTTACCATCCAGAAAGTATTTTCCTTCAATTGACGGATGGATAACCGGGGGCCGGGGGGCCGGGGGGCCGGCATCAGTCCTTCCTATGCATTTTTTAACAGACAATATCTTGAAGGAATTAATGCCAGATGATAAGATTCAACTTTCTATTTTTCAAAAGCGTCAACATATCAACTCATTAAAGCAGATATTCAAGGGGGAAACATGATGCCCGCAAAAAAAATACTTGCCGGCAGCGGCCTTTTTTCTCAGGTGGTTTTTCGGCAAATCCCGGTTCTGCTGGCCTCGGTCATAATTCTGTCGGCCTGCGCCCCCCAGGAAAGCGAGGACAATTCCGAGCCCCCCATCCCGGAAGTAAAACTGGATACATCACACAATGTTTTTGTTGAATCATCAATTTGGGGCACTAGCTCAACTACTCTCCGCTTCAGAACCGGTAATGTCAGGGGGCTGTATTATATCTACCTGAACAACTCCAGCGCTGCGGATATGGGTTGGGGAATTGCGCCCGAAAACGAAGGCGTGGCCGGAGGCGCGGGCTGCAATAATTTTTCCGATACTTCAGACGAGAACTGCACCGCCGGGGTGCTGGAACCCAATCAATCCTACCTGATTTATGTGAACAACCATTCCTCATTTTACGATGCCGGCGGAACCTTGTTGATCACCATGACGGCGGAAGCTACGCTTCTCACCCCAGATACTCCCACCAGCGTTGCCATCGAGGCGGGGGGCAGGCACTACTACCAGGTAATCCCCGAAAATGACAGCTGGGCTTTGCACATAATAACCGTCACCTCCACCCAGTCGGCAATTACCGGAGACCTGTACTCCACCAATGAGAATCGGGACAAAAGCCATGACTTCTCCATCTCTGAACACCTGTCGATGACCATGTTGATCGGACATGATTACATACTCGAGTTGGGCGAAATGTCATCCCAGGCCGACACCTATGAAATAACCCTGGGCCGCGCTGGGGAAGTGCTGCCGCTGAGCGTCGGGGTTCCCATTTCGGGAACCATCGCTCCCTATGGGGATCCCCTTGCCCCGGCAGCCACCTACTTCAAGTATGATTCCAGGCCCTTACTCACATTCACCCCGGGTGAGGAATATTACTACAAAATCAGCCTTACCGGAGCCGGCACGGACGTTAAGTGGAGGGCAGGTGAAGAGTTTTTCGTAAGCAACCCCATTTTATGGTGTGATAACATAGCCGACGTCGGTGACGAGATCTGCTGGATGGTCAACGGCAAAACGGATTATTCCATTACACCACCACCAACCCGCCCCATGTATCTGGAGGTGTATCATTACGACACTGTTTCAACGCCTTTCGAGATACTGGTGGAGGAATTTCCCGTTCCGGTGCTCACCTCCGGGGTCACCGTTAGTTCCAGCATAGAGGCAGGCGGCTTCAGGTACTTTAAGTTCACCTCCACAGAGTTTGTCGCCCACCAGTTCAATCTGACCAACACCCAGTCCAATCTGTCCTTCGAGGTTATTGGTCAGTACAAAACAGAGGTTTCTTGCGACAACGTCACCTCCGGCGCCGGAGATGAAATCTGCAGTATTGGTGACCACTATGGCTCTGCCACCTACAAGATTAAAGTACAGGAACATGACGGAGTGGCGGGCACCTTCGATTTTACCGTCTGGTAAGAGGCCGAAAAAAACCAATGGGGGGCACAGTCAGTCCGCTGAAAAACAGGCCGGTGTATACCGCCTGTTTTTCGGTGAGGATCAGCCCTCCTGCTCCCCGCCGGTTGGGGAGTCCACCTCCACATAGAGCTTGTAGCCATCCTCCAGCAGCCCCCGCTTGTGGGGGTCCTTGGTGCGGTTGGCCTCCAGGCACCGGGGGCAGGTACACGATGTATAGTGGGTCTTCTGGTACTTTTTGATCTTCAGCCGCTCCAGATCCGCGCCGTTCTTCTGCATATCCTTCAGCACCCGTTCCACCTGCTGCATGGCCAGTTCCAGCAACTTCTTTTTTCTCGGGTCGCGGCCCAGGATCATGATTCCTCCTTGCGTTTTTTTCCAGCCGGCTCCCGCCGGGCGGGCGGGCGGGCCGCCGGCTCAGCGGTAATATAGCGTGCGGTTGCTCCGCCAGCGCCTCAGATAGGCCCGGGCATACCGGGCGGGCGTGGAGGCCTGGCCCGTCTTGAGCCGGGCGGCCTCGTTTACCGCCCCTGAGGGCAGTCGCGCCGTGAGGCAGCTTTTGTTCCTCCGCTCGCGGTACAGGCGGCAGACCTCACCGGCGGTTTTCGTTTTATCAAACCCGTTCTGCTTTTCCAGCAGCAGGTCGGTGCGCAGTTTATCCGGCTGAAGCCCCGCACCCAGGGTCAGCAGGGCGGCCTCCGTGTTGGAAGCCTTCAGCCGGGGGCTGGGCCCATCGTACAGCAACAGGTCTCCGTCCAACAGCAATTCGTGCCCGCTGAGCAGAGACACCCGCTCCTGGAAGGCGGCGTTGCGGGAGGAAAACTCCCCGGCGTTGTAGTCCGCGGCCGTATACAGCACGGCGTCCTCCGGGTTCATGCGGGTGCCGTAATAGGCGTAGCCGATCCAGAGCTGATGCACCCCCTCCAGCACCCCCCGGTACAGGGCCGTGCCGGGGTCCAGCAACAGCTTCTGCATGGCGGAGGGGCCGTCCAGCGCCTCCTGGCGCCCCAGGGCGTTGCGATAGGCCTTGGCCACGTTCACCTGCATGGGGCCGATGGTGTTCACCGGGTTGGACAGGGCCTGCTGGACGGCAAAGCGGCCCACCGCCAGAGGTATGAAAAATTCCCGCAACATATACTCGGCCACCCACTCGCGCAACTCCCCTTCCACATAGCGCCCCAGGTCGCCCTCGGTTTTCACATGCCCGCGCCGGGTATCCTGGCGCAGCCTGCTCCGCAGGGCGTCATCGAACCGCGCCCGGTCCAGCACCTTTTCCGCCAACAGGTTGCCCTGCCTGATCTCCTGGAGCTTATAGTCGAACAGGGCCTCCAGGTCCGCATTGACCAGCGGCGGGTCGGCCCGCACCCCCGACTCCAGCTGGATGGTGGTCAGCGCCAGCAGCAGAAAACCCTCGTTGGAGCAGGGTATTCCCAGCCGGTGAAAGGCCATGTTCAGCGCCTCGAGCCAGGGGGCGGCGTCCTGACCGTGCTTGTCGCGGAACAGCACCCGCTCCATGCGCACCGCCTGCTCCCGGCTGAAGCAGGGCCGCGCCGGGTCAAGGATATTTCCTCCCCCCCGGCCCTCCAGCGCGGCGTTTCCCCCGGCTCCGGAGGAGTCCTGGAGGCTCTTGGGGCTGGATGGGGGCGGAGCAAGGCGCAGCTCGCTCCCCGCCACCAGCACCGTGGCAATGATGGCGACCATCATCAGGGAAAAATGCCAGAAGAACACCAGCTTTTTCCAGATGCCAACTATCAGGCGGATTATTGCTCTAAACACCTCGCTGTCCTTCCTGGATTTCCTAGATATGCCCTGAGTTTTCTGCCCACAAAGGCCCCTTCAGCATACAATGCCCAGGCGCCGCCTGTCCCCGTGAATATTTGTTTATCCCGGCCTTTTTCCCGGTCATGCCGCCCTGGAAAATGCACGGAACTATGTGGGTTCCCCATTCGTTATTATCCTTATTACGTCACACCGGGCTTGCTTTTAATGCGCATGGTCTGCAGCCTGGCAAGCTGCTGATTCAACCGGGCGAAGGAACAGGCCCGGCGATAATCTTACAGGGCATCAAGGGAACAGCATGGACGAACTAGAGGAATTGAGGATTGAATACGCCCGGGAGCTTCCCGGACGGCTGGACGAAATCGAAAGGCTTTGGAACCGGGTAGATTACTCCACCCCGGACTTCCAGACCATCACCGATGTGAGGAACCTGGTGCACAAACTGGCCGGATCGGGATCATTATACGGCTTCGAAGGGCTGAGTGAATCAGCGGGAGAACTGGACAGCCTGCTGAAAAGACTGGACCGCTCCGAGATAGAGCTGACCGAGGAGGTGCTGGCCCGGATCCTGGCCCTGCTGAACCGGATGAAGGAATCCATCCGGCTGACCTGACCCCCCGGGCTAAAAAACAGGCGCTATTTTCTGAGCCTTCTCACCAGGGCCTGATAGCCGCTGTCCTCCAGCTTGCGGGCGGTATCTCTGGCCTTGATATGTGTTTCGTAAGGGCCGGCGGCCACGGCCATGAAGCCCCGGGGCCGTGAGTCCAGCATGAAACTCAACGACGGAAACTTTTTTTCCAGGCTGCGTTGCAGGCCCAGGGCCTTTTCCTGCTGGTCATAGGCCGCCACCTGCACCACATACTGGGTATAGGGCTTTAATCCTTCCTCGTTGGAAACCCCGCTGGGCCAGCGCACCACCGATATCCTGACCGGGGCCGTTCCCTTATCGATCATCCCCAGCTGCTTGGCGGCCAGTTGTGAAAGGTCAATCACCCGGCCCTTGGCGTAGGGGCCCCGGTCGTTTATCCGCACCCAGACCCGGCTGTTGTTCTCCTTGTTCACCACCTCCACCAGTGTGCCCAGGGGCAGGGTGGGGTGGGCCGCGGTCAGGCCATACTGATCGTAGGTTTCTCCTCCCGCTGTGGGACGGCCGTGAAACCCGGGGCCGTACCAGGAGGCCACCCCTTCCAGCAGCGGCTCATGCAGATCGAAGTCCTTCAACTCAGTTGTGGTTCTGGCCCGGGGGGCGGGATCAGGGTCTTTGTTTACGGCCCGGCTCTCCATGACGGGACTGACCGGGGCAGGAGCGGTTTTCCTGCTGGCGGTTTTTGCCGAGCTCAGGGCTTCCTTCACCGCGGCCTTGACCTCAGGACGCAGCCGGTAGCCTGTCGAAGCGCCGGCGGATTGGGTGCCTTTATTGTTCCCCCCTGTCTCCGGGGCTTTTTTCCGGCTTTTTTCCTCCAGCATTGATGGAGGCACAAGCCGGCGGGAGGGGTAGGATTTTCCCGGCGGCACGGACCAGGCTCCGGACCAGTCCTCCTGGGAAATATTTTCCGGGGGCTCCGTGGACGAGCCTGAACAGCCGGTGAGAAACAATGCGGAAAGCAGCAGCGCCATCGGTGTGAAAGCCCGCCTGGGCAAGCCAAACAAAACAACGTTATTCATTGCACTCCCCTGGGGTTGTTGGTTCCTTTTGGTTCAGCACCCCATGCGGAATAATCATCCCACCTGTCCTGAAAAACGCATGGGTCAGCGCTGATTACGCAACAACCGGGCCACACGCTTGGCAAAATATGTCAAAATGAGATCGGCACCCGCCCGTTTTATGCCCAGCAGCATTTCCATCATCACTTTTTCCAGGTCCAGCCATCCGTTGTTGTGGGCGGCCCAGGCCATGGCGTATTCACCGCTGACGTTGTAGGCCACCACGGGAACCGGGCTTTCCGAGCGCACTCTCCAGATGATGTCCAGATAGGGCAGAGCCGGCTTGACCATTACAAAATCGGCCGCCTCTGATATGTCCAGCAGGGCCTCGCGGACGGCCTCGCGCCCGTTGGCGGGGTCCATCTGGTATGTGGTGCGGTCGCCGAACTGGGGTGTCCCCTGGGCCGCGTCCCGGAAGGGCCCGTAGAATGAGGAGGCGAACTTGGCCGAATAGGCCATGATGGGGATGTTGCCAAAGCCGTTGTCATCCAGGATGGAGCGGATCGCGGCCACCCTGCCGTCCATCATGTCCGAGGGGGAGACGATATCGGCACCGGCGCGGGCGTGGGAAAGAGCCATCTGCGCCAGCACGGGCAGGGTGCGGTCATTGTCTATCTCGTGGCCGTCAGGGCCGCCGGTCAGGCCGCAGTGCCCATGCTCCAGCCATTCGCACAGGCAGATGTCCGTCATCACAAGAAGCTGGGGAAAGCGTTTCTTGATGGCCTGGATGGCCTGCTGTATCAGACCGCCGTCCTCCACGGCCAGTTGGCCGGTGGTGTCCTTTTTCTCCGGCACACCGAACAGGTCTATGCAGGGGATACCCAGTTCCACCACTTCCTCCAGTTCCTTGAGCAGTTCATCAATGGACAGCTGGAACACCTCCGGCATGGAGGACACCGGATTGCGCACGCCCTGGCCATCGGCCACGAACATCGGGTAGATCAGATCCTCCACCCGCAGGTGATTCTCGCGCACCATGGATCGCAGGACGGGATTGGCCCTCAGGCGGCGCGGGCGGGACTTGGGGAAATATGACTGGTTACAGGACATCTGAAGCTCCGGTCTGGTTCAGGGTTTGGGTTCAGGTTATCCGGGGATCAAGCTCGCCGGACCTATACCGGTCCGCCATCACGGACAGGGGAATGATCTTGATGGAGGACGCCTTGCCGGCGGTGCCAAAGGCCTCGTAGCGCTCCACGCACAGTTTTTCCATGGCTTGCATGGCCGGCTTGAGAAACTTGCGCGGGTCGAACTCGGCCTTTTTCTCCATGGCCACTTTACGCATCTGGCCGGTCATGGCCATCCGGCAGTCGGTGTCGATGTTCACCTTGCGCACCCCGTGCTTGATGCCCCGCACGATTTCCTCCAGGGGCACCCCATAGGTCTGGGGCATTTCCCCCCCGTGGGCATTGATGATGTCCTGCAGATCCTGGGGAACCGAGGATGAGCCGTGCATGACCAGATGTGTGCTGGGCAGCCGTTCGTTGATCTTCTTCACCACGTCCATGGCCAGGATGTCCCCGGTGGGCTTGCGGGTGAACTTATAGGCCCCGTGGGATGTGCCGATGGCCACCGCCAGAGCATCCACCTTGGTGCGGGAAACAAATTCGGCCGCCTGGTCCGGGTCGGTGAGCAGCATGCTGCGGTCCAGGCTGCCCTCAAATCCGTGACCGTCCTCCTTTTCCCCCTCGCCGGTTTCCAGCGAGCCCAGGCAG
>JAOUPZ010000459.1 GCA_029879595.1 Deltaproteobacteria bacterium
GTTCCGGGAAACGGAGCGCGGCTATTCGGTGTCCTTTGAAGGGGGAACGGTGGAAATCATCGTGGGACCGGAAGACCGGAGGATCCTCACCGGATCGCTGTCCCTGCCGCTGACCCGGGTGCAGCTGGTCTGCCACGGCATGAGCCGGGAGCAGGCCCAACGCTTTGAGCGCAAGTGGTACCTGCACTTTCAGAAAGGCGGCGGGTAGGCACCTGAAAAGGCGCCCTTTCCGGCCTCACTTCTGGTAGAACGGATTCTGCCCGGAGGAATGATCGGTCACGTCAATCAGTTCGGAAATCTCAGGCAGCACTTCCTTGAGCCTCTTTTCCACCCCCTGGCGCAGGGTGACCTTGGCCATGCCGCAGCCCTGGCAGCCGCCGCCCATCTCCACAAATACCTGATCACCCTTTACGTCCACCAGGCGGAAGTGTCCGCCATGACCGGCCACCGCCGGGTTGATTTCCTGTTCGAACAACTGGTTGATGATGGCCGTAATCTCTTCCTTGCTGCGGCTGGCAACCTGCCGAAACCCGAAATCGAACTTTGGCCCGGACGACGAGGATGTCATGTTCTCTTCTCCGGCATTGAAATTTTGCGTAATGGCCCTGACGGACTCTTCCATCACTTCCCCCCGGTCGGAGTCCGGGGCAAGCCTGATGCTTACCGAATCGCGCCCGACCTCCACCCCGGCAATACCCTTTATACCCAGCAGCGCCCGCGCCAGGGGCGAGCCCGCTGTCTGGTCAGCACCGGTGAACTCCCGGTTTGTCACCAGTTTCAGCATATCCGGCCCGGGGCTTTCCTCCGGGATCACGGTCAGCGTGCCGGCAGCCTTGGCCCGCACCGCCGGTGACTGCCTTCCCGAGTCCCCGGATGAATCTTCCCCTTTCGGGGAACCAAAAAATATGTTCAGCGATTTCTTCAGAATACCCATGCCTGCCTTTGCCGATAAACTGTTGGCCGCCCGGAAGGGCTCTCAATGAGCCCTTCCGCAAGCCGCCCCTGTGATTGTCCCTTTTATTTTCTCACGGCAGGCGGGAGTTTCAAAGTGCATCCAGGGCAGCCTGGAGTTTTTTCCGGGCCTCATCGGCCACCGGGCCCAGATCGTCCCGGCCCGTCACGCCGAGCATGACTCCGGGGTCCACCACGGCCACCACGGTCTCGCCGCTGCCGGGCTGCTCATACACGCACACGTTGCACGGCAAAAGCAGGCCGATTTCCAGTTCCTCTGAAAACGCCTTGTAGGCCAGATGAGGGTTGCAGGCCCCCAGGATCACATACTTGGTGAAATCCTGGTCTATCTTCTGTTTCAGGGTGGTTTTCACGTCAATTTCCGTGAGCACCCCGAATCCCTGGCCCTTCAGGGTTTCCTTGATCTTGTCCACGGCCTGCTCATAGGACATGTCAACCGTTCTGCTGATGCCGTAAACAGCGCCCTTGGCGGGCATTTTCACTGCGTTTTCCATTTTCAAAACCTCCTCGGGGCATGATGGAGTGACTGCTCCCCACCTTGATAATTTGAGAGTTACAGTTCTTGACGTCGATTTCAGCCGCCCGGCAAAGCTTTACCGCGGCCTTTACAACTTACAGCATATACCGTTTAACAACGTTTATCCGGTGTCTTTGTCACAAAGTAATTGGCACAAAGTGATCGTCACAAAGAAATTGTCACAAAGTAATGTATCAGACAGACATTTGTGGGGGTTTTTCATAAAAACCACCCCGCCCCCCTTCAGGCGGCAGCGGCCCACCCGTTGTATCAGGTGTGCGGGAGAATGAAACATTCAGACGGCTATCGCTTTTACATCCTGCTCGCGGTACACAACCACATCGCCTGAAGTGTAATCGGGGGAATCAAGCAGAAATCCCGCGTGCTCCTTCACCCAGTACTCGGCCAGCCTATTGGAGTACTCGGCATACTCCTTGTTTTCAAAGATGCTGATGGAAGACTGCATTCCATTGCTCTCATCAATTACATAATAGGCGATGAATCCGGGAGCCGAAGTGATCACGGACAGGAAATCCTTTTCGATCCGCTTTACAACCTCGCCGACCGAACCTGTTTTATAGCGTCGTATCATGGCATGCATGGCGTTCCTCCTGTGCTGGAGGTTTCAGATTACCCCGCCAGACAGCACAGCGCCCCCTCCGCTGCCGTGACCATCAGGCAGGAAGGCATGATTAATTCTAGCACCGGCGGCGCAACCGCACAAAATACGGCGTAAGGT
>JAOUPZ010000114.1 GCA_029879595.1 Deltaproteobacteria bacterium
CCGGTGTCTCCGCCGGAGCGGGCCTTCTCCCGGGCCAGCAGCGCTGAGGAGATGGCGAAGGCGGCGTTCAGGCCGCCCACGGTATCGCTGATGGGATAACCCGCACGCAAGGGGCCGCTGGCGACCGTGCCCGTGGTGCCCATGGCCCCGGACAGCCCCTGCACTATCTGGTCAAAGGCCGGGTTGTCCTTCAGGGGGCTTTCCTGGCCGAACCCTGATATTGAACAATAGACCAGCCCGGCGTTGTGCTCCCGCAGGGTCTCGTAATCCAGCCCCAGCCGGGACATCACTCCGGGCCGGAAATTCTCCACCAGCACATCGGCCTGCCGGGCCAGCCGAAGAAAAACATCCCGCCCCCGGGGGTGTTTAAGGTTTAGCGTCATGGAACGCTTGCCGGCGTTCTGGGCCAGAAACAGCGACCCCATGTCCAGTTCCTTGAGCTCCGCGCCCGCTCCCAGCCGACGGCCCATATCTCCGCCGGCGGGCTGTTCCACCTTCAGCACCGCAGCCCCCATCAGACCCAGGTGGAAGCAGCAGTAGGGCCCTGAAATCACGTTGGTCAGGTCAAGCACGTTTATTCCCGACAACGGGGGATTCGCATGCTGTGCCGGTCTGTTACCCATGTTTATAACCTCCTGTTTCCCAGGATGTATACCGCGTAATACTTCCGCCTTCCACACTATGTATCATTAATCAGCCTGCCTGTTGATTGCCGTCAGAGTTTATTTCCACTTTAAAAAAACATTCGCTTGTGATAGGATACCCGACAGTTTCCCAGTAGGCCATACGCAGGGAACCTCCGGAAAATCATCTCGGAAAAAGGGGAGTCGCAGCATTTCTAAAGCCAACAATCCAATAAGAGGGAACATGAAAAAGTTCATCCTGAAGTTAATTCGTCGTGGAAAGATGCGTCTTGGTTTGTGGCCCCTGGGGCTACTGGCAGGAGTGCTAATTCTCGCGGGCTGTAACAGCCCGGAAGAACAAGCCGAAGAAACACCCCCGCCCTATAGCTCTTCAGCATATAACATCGTGGCTGTTGACCCGGCAGACTGCCCCGATGGAGGAGTGGGGATAGAATTCGGTATCGACAAGGACCGGGATGGAGTCCTGGAATCCGACAACGGGGAAGTGATCGACACGGCCAATATATGCTTTGGCTCACCCGGAGCTGACGGCCTGGATGCCCAGAACACCCTGTTCAATGTCTCCACCGAGCCGGTGGGCACGTACTGCGGTCAAGGCGGTCTGAAGGTGGAATACGGCCTTGATGCCGACAACAGCACAACCCTGGATAGCACAGAGATAACCAACACCCAGTACCTGTGCACCGCTACGGCCGATGTGGGATCGATAGTCGGCAGGGCCACCCTTTACGATCAGCCGGTGGAGGTGGTGGTCTTCATTCCCAATTCACCTGCCATGGCCATCTCTGACAGAGATGGAAACTTCACTTTGCACGGGGTTCCCGTGGGCACCCATGATGTAGTGTTCAGAACCATGGGCATGGATATACAGGGACTGAAAACAGGGGTGACCGTTACCCGGGGAAGCACCACCACGGCAGACGTAGCCCTCACGGCCGGTTTGCAACTCTACGGAGACATGCTGGCAGCCGACTTTGAAATCCCCGAGGTCTGGATGGACAGCCCGATTCACAATGAAATGATGCGCCGCGAGATCGTGGATGACGGTACGGGAAACAATGTGCTGCAGCTGAGCATGAAGAGCCATCGGGACGGTCCTTCGGAAGCGGGAACCGCCGCCCTGCAGGGCAGCCCTACCAATGGCATCAGGGCAAAGGTCAAGGTGCTTGATTTAGAAATGATAACCGAGGACATTTATCCGGGCGCGGAAGTGGGCGGACATTTCTACACCCATGACGACGGCAACGGAAATATCACCCGTTACAATGTGCTCGTCAGGGTCGAGTTGTCCCAGGCCGATGACTCCACCCTGGGCACCTTCGCCATAATCAATTCCTGCGACAACAACGGAAACTGTGAAAGCCCCTACCAGGAACAAAAAATTGAATTGACCGCCTCCGGAATCAACCTGGGGGATTCGCTGACTCTCAGCGTGGATTGCGGAGTGGATGATGTTGATCTCACCACCTTTGCCAAATGCAACTTTTCCGATGGAACAGTCAACATGAGTCTCGTGGACATATCAGCAAATATGCCCGGAGGCTTCATCGGCGAGGCCAACGCCAGCCGCGTTGTGCAGATCAGTTACCGCAAGGACAACTGCTGCAATGACGGTGGCGGTGATGGTGGCAACGACTACAAGCCCACTGCCAGCATGAAGGCCAGCTTTGATGACGTTGAGTTGCATGACGCAACTCCGGCCTGGACTCTCTGGGACAATTTTGCGACCGATCTGGCCAAGTGGGATCGGCACAAGGAAATGCACGGGATATTCCCCGATCCGAACGATGCCTCAAACTCGATTCTGGTTGAACAGGAGGCGGTATCGCACGAAGCCTGTTTAGATAATTGTGATGACTACTATACCGGGATCCTGTTTCAGGACATGCTGCCCTGGGCCCGGCATATCCAGGCTGACATTGGCGTGCAGGCCAACAACAACCCTCCCGCAGCCAGCCCCGCTGGCATGGGCGGACGACTGTTGGCAGTGGTGGCGGCCTCGCTATACAACGATGGCACCGGCATCGCCGGTGATCAGGGCAATGTCTACGCGGCAGTGGGCCTGGAGCGCCTGGCGGGCTCCGGCGACTGGAACATCAAGTACGAAGCCTGGCGTTGCCCCGATATGAGGTGCGACACAAAAGTCGACCTGGGGAGTGGGACCCTGGTTTCCCAGGCCTCAACCGATACCTTGTACCGCATGGTGCTGGACTGGGACCCCGCCACCAACAAGGTAAGTTTCAACGCCTACCTGCCGGGAACCACCCCTGCGGCCAGCGCCGTGGTTGACCTGTCTTCAGTACCCCCGTATGGGCCGGCCCTGAACAACTTCAAGGGAGTGATAACCGGACTGGATAATCCGGACCTGTCTGTGGCCGACAACTTCGTGTTCGGCTACATGGCGGACAACGTGCTGGCATACTAAGGCCCCGGCGACGTTCGCGGAGCAACGCAACCGGTCTGCCGGGAAAGTAAACCGGCAGGCCGGTTGTGCCCGGAGGGCGGCCCTTCGAGGCCGGATTTTACTGGGTAAAAGTGATCAAGGGGAAAGTTCCGAATCAGTGTTCTCAATCCACCCCGCGTTCACCACCCATAACGATTATTTGCTTTAAAAACTTACTTCGGAGGTTTTATTACAGGCCGTTTTTATGGTAGGATGAACCCATGCCATCACACTGCTTGTCTGATGATGTTTCGGGGCAGTCCGGCAGTAATTAAGTATCAAGGGATTTATTTCAAGGGATGCAGGTGAAGGGTTAATCACCAGAGGCAGCAATCAACTATATTAACGAACCGAAAGAGGCCCCAATGGAAAAAGGCATTTCACGCGGTCCTGTAAAAAGGACATCAAAAATGACGGATACCTTCCTGGCCGTACTGGCTGCCATGGTATTTATGGCCGGTTGTTCTTCACCTCCTGCCGATGACGGCGGCGGTGAAACAACGCCGGACGCCTACAGTTCCTCCATGTACAACATAGTTCAGAATCCGACCGCCTGCGATCCCGTGGGCGGATATGCGATTGACTACGGACTGGACACCGACCTCAGCGGAGACCTGGAAAATCCCAACTCCAATGGGGACAACGAGATTATCGGCACCGCGAACATCTGTAACGGCCAGCCGGGAAACAACGGAACCAACGGACTTGATTCCTACGTCACCGTCACCACCGAGGTAGCCGGAAGCAACTGTGATGCCGGCGGAGTCAGGGTAGACAGCGGGTTGGATGCCGATGATTCGGGAGCCCTTGATCAGGTTGAAATCACCTCCACTGAATATGTCTGCAACGGTACAGGTGGAACCGCCGGAACAAGCGATGGCACACTGGTGACAATCACCCCTGATTCCGTCACCTGCACCACGGGCGGAGTCAAGGTGTACTCCTGGACAGACGCCAATAGCGATGGAGTCGAGGATGCCGGTGAAACCACCACCGACTATATCTGCAACGGAGCAATAGGGTCGCAGGGTTTGCCGGGTGATCCCGGCGCGGATGGTCTTTCCTTCCTGTTTGAAATCACCACCGAGGCCCCCGGTGCCAATTGTAGCGCCGGCGGATACATGGTTCAGGCCGGCCCGGACACCAACGGCGACCAGTCGCTGGATACCACCCCGGTTACCGGTGAGGTTACCCACACCCGCTATCTGTGCCATGGCGCTGACGCCCTGGTGGACGCGGTGGATGCCGGCGCGGCCTGCTCATACGGCGGAACCAGGATTTACTGGGGCTCCGACATGAACGATAACGGAACCCTGGATACAACCGAACGGGATGACGCAGTGGGACGCCTGCTCTGCAACGGCGCCAACAGCCTGGTGCTGACCACTCCGATTACCGGGGATGACATAAACGGATGCCCCATGGACATACCCGGGGTCAAGATCACAACCGGCGTGGACCTGGACAATGACGGCGCTCTGATTTCCGCCGGAGAAACAGCCTACACCAGCGCTGTGTGCTCCCAGGGAACAACGGCCTCCATGGCCGATGCCAGCGCTAGCATGTCCAGCCGGGCCAAGTCCGACCTGGAGGCCTATATGGCTCTCAAGGAAACCCCGCCCAACAAAATCCTGGATTTGTTCACCCGGTTCGATCAGGCCTACATGATGGACCCGGCCAACGAGGAAGCCGCACTGTACTCCTCCCTGTTCCAGTTCCCGCTGTTCCTGGATTCATCTGCCTCCACCGGCCTGTTCCACCAGATGGGACTGCTGGCCATGCGCTACGAATTCCAACTCTGCGATGGCTACGAGGATTACCAGGGACAGGTCTGGGATGATATTATGATGCAATGGGTCACGGTAACACAGAATGACTGTCCATTCGTTGCCTTTGAGCCTCCGGTAGAGCCCTATTTCGGCGGGGCGGTCTCCGATGTGAGCTTTGCTGACCTGAAGAACTGGGTCAGCGGCACCAATAACAGCTTGCGGGCCGCCACCAAGACAGCCGCGACACGGCTGGCCGGGATCTCCCCGAGCCATTCGTCAACCCTGTTGGACCGCCGCGAGGGGCTGGTGGAACTGGATGACACGGATGTAAACGTGTTCAGGTCAATTGCGGATATTTCGCAACTGCCCTTCCTGTTCAACGACCTTTACACCGCACCCAACGTGGACAGTTTCCTGGATAACGCCGTTACCAGGACGCCAACCGGCGGCGTGGAAAAAACCGCGGCCAATACCCTGGCCATGCAGGACTACCTGCGCACAGGAAACGACCAGAATGCCGGCACCACGGACACTCTGCCTCTTTCCAAGAACGATGCAACGGCCACCGAGCTGCTGAATACCTACACCAGCGCCGTGACCAACCTGCGCACAGCACTGGACGGGCTGACCTCTGAGGTTGACGACCAGAGCGACGACCTGATCATATACTCCGAAGAGTTTCCGTCGTACAACAAAAGGAACGACGTGGAGCGGGAGCGTATGCTGATCATCAGGGATGCCCTGACCAGCCTGGAAACAGAACTGGGAGGCACTCCCACGGGGACAGTCACCATCCCGGAGCCCATCGTCAAGGTGACGAACTTCGATCAGTGCAACCCGGCGGACGATACGGCCACGGCCAGCTACAGCGACCCCAGAAACAGATCCTGGGGTGGAGACATGGGTGATCTGACCGGAGTGCCGGTAACCGCCCTCACGTTGAACTCCACGGGACAACTTCCCGGGTCGCCCCATACCGACGGAGCGTATTATTTTACGCTCAATCTTACCTCGGCCAAGAACCTCAGCATCTTCACCAGAGATGTTGACTCGAACATTATCGAGGTATCCACCAGTGCCGATGTGGGGTATGCAATCGGGGCCCCGACTCCACTTGTTCCATTACACTGGGACAGCGACTGGGACAGCGGCTATAAAAACCATTTTGGAATCTCCATTGATGCCGATTGGTTCAATGCCAGCTACCTGCCCACTCCGGGGGCCAGCCCCAATGATGTCACCCTGTACATCAGGGTCATGGCCAACAGCAACGAGTTCAGAATCTTCGCCTGGGATGAAACCCAGCCCGGTGTGCCTGTTTTCCTGAGGGACAACGCCGGACGGAACCACGAGCTGTGGGCCTACAATCGAAGCGGGGCCATGAACCCCAAGAACCTGATTGCCGTTATGGCCGAAATGCTGGACAACACCAACCGGTCCACCCTGGTGCTGGACAACCCGGAGACCGATCTGGTTAATGAGTCCTTCATGAGCTATACGGGAACGGCGACCTCGCTCCAGGAGCAGATTCAGCGGGTCTTCCCCGCCGCCACCGTCACCATAACTGATGGTAATGATGCCGATGGAACCGCGGACAACCTGCAGCAGGATCAGGTGGAAGTTTCCATGACGGATTTCGATAATCTCACCCCGGGAGCCGTTAAGATAAGCTTCTGCGCACCCGGGTGGCAGTTCTATCCTTCCTGGAATGTGGAGGGCGGCAGGGATTAAAACCCCCCGCCCGGGCAGGGTGACCCATGAATATGCTTAAACGCATCAGGGAATACCCTGCCCGCAATTACCTCACCTGGACCGGGGTGATCACCCCGGTCCTGTTTCTCTTCTTCGCAGTCTGGTATGTGGTATTCCATTCCGACACACTGGAAATAACCCAGCCCCGGCAAAAGGAATCCCCCGAGGAAACCTACGAGGATTTTTTGCGCAATCTGGCCGACATCAGGGGGGTTGAGGTGGCCGAATACAGCGCTGCGGGATTGTACTGGAAGATGAACTCGCCCCAGGGCCGGGTTGAGTACCAGCGCTTTGCCTTTGGGTATTTCAAGCTGAACAAAATCATCAAGTTCATATCCCCGCGGGCCAGCATCGTGACTGGCACCGGGCAGCTGGAAATATTAGCCAGTCGGGTATCCTTTCAGCCGTGGAACAACGAGTGGGTTTTCAGCCAGGGAATGATTTCCACACAGGGACGCAGCAGAAGGTTTGGGAAGCTGTCCTGGCTCCCGAAAAACGGGCAGCTGAACATCGAGGACAAGAAGAACAGGCTCGCGCCCCTGCTGGATTTCTGGAAGCCCAAATACTGACCCCCTGACCAGCCCCGCCGGCCAGGGTTGATGAGATATTGTCAGTGGTTGCTGTGCAGCTTGTCAGTGGTTGCTGTGCAGAAGAAAAAACCTGGTCTGGCCGGCCTCAAGCGATATTTCCCCCAGGTCGCGGGTGGCCATCACGCCTCCCGAGCTGTCCAGAAACTGCGCAATGATCCGATGGTTGCCCGGGCTTACCAGATGGCTGCCCAGCAGCATCCGGTCCGGCAGCAGCTCCCATGACCTCAGATCGGCCTGCTCGGACGCCACCGCATAGACATTGCCCGCCAGAAACGCCAGTATGCTCCCGGCATCGCCCTTTTTCTGGGCGCGGCGCTGCAGGGCCTTGTTGGCCAGGTACTTGGTGGTGGCCCGCGCAATGGCCTTGGCGGCGATACGTCCCTTGCGGTTGTTCAGGTTCTCAATGGCAATATCCCCCAGGGGATGGGCCGGCTCCAGGGGTTCCAGGGGGTCACCGTCCACCATGATCCGCGAGCCCCTGATGTTGTATGGACGACGGACATAACGGGGAAAGGCCACCCGGATAAGGTTTCCATCCATCATCTGTCCGGTGATGGAGTCCTCCACCTTTACCGGGGCCCGGCCCGCGAAATGAACGAATATCAGCCGGGCCTTGCCCCTTTTTTCCGCCAGGGAGAGCGCCTGCACTTCCGGATAGCGTTTTTTGGCCTCCGAGAGTTCCTCCTTACCCATAAACCCGGCCGTGGTTATCAGGTTGGCCTGCAGAACCCCAGGTGCCGCCACCCCATAATTGATCAGAAAATCCTTCTCATAGGTATCCGCCGCCTTCTTGAGGGATATGTAGGCATCGTTCAGGTCGTCCCGGGTGCCGCTCACCTCGTAGAAGATGCCCATCAGCAGCCGGGCGAAGGCATCCTCCTTATAAACATTACGCTGGTTTTCCGGGTATGACCTGTTGATCATGCCCAGCTTCTGGTCAACCTTGCGGGCTTCCACCAGGGCCGCTTCGACATTGCCCAGACCGGCGTAGTTGAGGGCCCGGATTATGTTTACGGTGACCCCCTCGAAGTCCTCACCCCGGTAGGGAAGGGTGTTGTCGTTGGATAGAAACGCCCCCACATTGCCGGATACGGACTCGGTGTACAGATCGTCAATGATCCGCTCGGCCTCCTCCAACATCTTGTTGCTTTCCTCATACTGCCCGGCGTAGTGGAGGAGCAATCCCTTGTCCATCAGGAACAACACGGCGTTTCGCTCACCGTATTCGCCCTTTTTCTCCTCGATCACCGCCAGGGCCTCCTCATACTGACCCTGGCCCGATAGCGCCAGCAGCTTGGGGTACAGGGTGCGGTGGGCGCTGCACGCCCCCAACTGGAGCAGGGCCAGCAGAACCAGCACGGCCCGCCGGCAGCCCGTCAGCCCCGGAATCAGTCTGGAAAACCTGTTTCCGACATCTGGCATCAGTTATTCTCCATCAAAGCTTCAGACCAGACTGGTCGATGAACTTCTTGATCTTCTTGTCGCCAATCCACACCTTCTCATTGGTTTCCACGTTGATCATCTCCAGGTTGGTCTGGTAGAACACGACCTTCTCGCCGCCCTCACGATCTTCAATGGAGTTGATCACCCCGGTAACCACGAAGTTGGCTCCCAGTTCCTTGCCGATGGCCGAAGGATTGGAGGTGAGCCCCAGCTGC
>JAOUPZ010000460.1 GCA_029879595.1 Deltaproteobacteria bacterium
CCGGGGATCAAACCAGAAGAAGGTTAAAAAAACAGCGGCCGGTAAATCCGGTACAGAGCAAAAAACCAGGGCTGCCCCCAAAAGAACCACCACCCGGAAAACACCCTCTACGGCCGCAGCCGGGAAGGCAGCTGGAAAAACAGCCGGCAAGGCAGTTGGAAAAACAGCCGGGACCAAACAGGCCCGGGCCTGAAAAAAACAACCCTGCCGGCGGACGGCAAACTACCCAAAGGGATAGCTTTTTGAAACATGGCAAAACATTACCTGAAAAAATCAATAAAAATCGGCCTGGCGGCGGGAGTGGCGATGTTCCTGGCCATAGGGGGATACCTGTTCCACCTGAACTCGTCATTGCCCTCGGTGGATGCCCTGACCGACCCCGACTACAGCCTGCCCACCATAATTTATGACCGGCATGGGCAGAAAATCACGGAAATCTTCATCAAGCGCCGCAAGCTGGTGGTGTTCAGCCAGTTGCCGCCCCACCTGATCAACGGACTGATCGCCAAGGAGGACTCCCGCTTTTTTGATCATTTCGGGATCGACCCCTTGAGGATGCTCAAGGCGGCCTGGGTGAACGCACTGGCCTGGGGAACCAGGCAGGGAGCCAGCACCCTGACGCAGCAGACGGCCCGGCAGTTCTTCCTGACCCTGGAAAAAACCTGGGAGCGCAAGCTCAAGGAAATTCTGCTGGCCCTGAAGATCGAGCGGGACTTCACCAAGGAGGAGATCCTGACCCTGTACCTCAACAAGGTGAACTTTGGTGACGCCTGGGGGGTCTCGGCCGCGGCGGAGTATTACTTCAGCAAGCGCGTGGAAGACCTGACGCTGGCCGAAAGCGCCATGCTGGTGGGACTGCTGCCCGCGCCGAACCGCTACAAACCCACACGCAGCCCCCAGCTTGCCCGCCAGCAGCGCAACATAGTCCTGCAACGGATGCACGAGGAGGGCTTCATCTCCCGCAGCCAGGCCATGGCCAGCGCATCCGAGCCGATCATCCTGGCCGAGGCGGCCGACCCCACCATCGAGGCGGTCGGATACTATGTGGAACATGTGCGCCGGCTTCTGCTGGAAAACTACGGCTCCAAGAGCCTGTACGAGGGCGGCCTGCATGTCTATACCGCCATGGATATCACCTACCAGACCGCCTCCCACAAGGCGCTGGTCAAGGGAGTGCGGGAGTTGGACCGCCGCCGTGGTTACCGGGGAGCGCAGGACGGAGTGGAACTGAACGAGGTGGGCCAGGTCCCGGAGGAAATCCTGGAGAGCATAAATGCCGGGCACTCACCCGAGGTGGGCAAGATCCTCAAGGGAATAGTGGTTGAGGTCACCGATGAGGAAGATAAGCCCCGGAAGGGCAATGACGATGAACCACCGCCGCCCAGCAGGGCCCTGGTCATGCTGGACAAGGCGACCACGGGCGTCCTGGCCTGGAAGACTGTTTCCGATGACTGGCAAATCAGGCTGGAATACCCGGACGAGGAGGACGCTAAAGAGCCCGTTCCCCAGCCCATCCGCAGGATGAGTGATATCCTGAAGCCCGGCGACCTGATCCAGGTTGAAGTCATCGGGATGGATTCGGAGACAGGCCAGTATTCCCTGGGCCTGTTCCAGGAACCGCAGAGCAACGGCGCCCTTTATGCCATGAGCCCCCACAACGGCGATGTGCTGGCCATGTCCGGGGGGATACGCTTCGGACGGGAAGAAGGAGGCTCGGAGTTCATCCGGGCCACCCAGGCCCTGCGCCAGCCCGGTTCATCCTTCAAGCCCATGGTTTACGCCTCGGCCATAGAGGAGGGATACAACCCGGCCACGATGCTGGACGACAGCCCCCGGGTCTTCATCCTGAGCACGGGCAAGAAGCACAACCCCCAGAATTACGATAACACCTACCTGGGGCCGGTTTCCCTGCGCCAGTCCCTGGTGCGCAGCCGCAACGTTCCCACCGTGCAGCTGGTCGAGGAAATCGGCGCCAGCAAGGTGATCGAATACGCCAGGCGGTTCGGGTTATCCACCAACATTCCCGCTGAAAGCATCATCGCCCTGGGCACGCACTCGGTGCGGCTGAGCGAGCTGACCCGGGCCTATGGGGTGTTTCCCGCCGGGGGAATGCTGGCCAAACCCCGCTATATACTGCGCATCGAGGATTCAAAGGGCATGGTCATCCACCAGGAGGAAACCGAGATGACGGAGGCCATATCCCCCGCCACGGCCTTCCTGGTCACC
>JAOUPZ010000461.1 GCA_029879595.1 Deltaproteobacteria bacterium
AAATCCCGGCACAACAAAGCGGTACCCTCGCGCCATCGGGTCCAGCACATAGACATAAAATCCGTCATTGAACGAGGTCATGGCCCGGTTATATCCACTGAAGGGGTCCCAGACTTCCTCGGCCTTGGCCTTCTCGGCAAATTCGCTTTCCAGGTCTTCCCCAAAGGAATCGTTTTCAAAACTGTCCGTCCCTGCACCCAACGTCTCCGAATCTTCCGCTGGGGTTTTCTCCTGCGCCACGGGGCCGCCCGGTTGGGCGATGCGGCCTTCCAGGGCCGCCTGCTGTGACGCTGCCGGGCCCCCGGCCCTGGCGACAGACCCGCCGACAGACCGGGGCACAGCCCAGCCCACAGCCCAGTCCACCGGCACACCCCCAGCCAGGCCCGGCCGGCCCTCCATGGCGGGCGGCCCTGCCGGCGCCGCATAGCCGGTCACCCGCCCTCCCGGCGGGTTCATCGGCACCCGGCCCGCGTGCAGAAAGGCCGCGGCAGTGGGCTCTGCCACCCGCGTGGGAGACATTTCCGTGATTGGGGACGGCTTGCCGGGCAGCCTGGCCCGCACCAGGGCGGCCGCCGGCAGGGCCTGCCAGCAGAGCATTCCGCCCAGCACCACGCCCAGCACGACAGGCCGCAGCCAGCGGATATTTCCCACCCTGCGCGGGCTTCCTGCCCCTTTTTCCACTGAGACTCCCACTGTGACTTCCACTGTGACTCCCATTGCCGGTCCTCACCAGTTATGCACCTGGCCGGTGATGCATCGTGTTCATGTGGGCTGATTTGCGCTTCAGGCACCACCGGCCAGCCTTCTGCCAGTTTCGCGGGGGCTTCGTTTTTTCATTCCCCCCCCGGGGAGTGACTATTTACTCCCAGTCAGAATGCCTGATTTCCCGAAAATTTTCCCAGCCTCGCACGGGCGGCCACCCACACGCCATCCTTCCGGGGCGCCTACGCCGCCTTTCACCCTGCCGTCCGGGGACTTTCCCCGGGGCCGGTGACGGGCCGGTTACCCGCAATGTATGGCCTAAAAGCTCCATTTCAGGTCCATGTACAGCCGGTCGTTATCCTGCACGCCGGCCAGCAGGGCATTTTCTCCATTGCCAGCCTGGTAAAGCACAAGCCCACCGCCCAGGTTGAGCGCCGGGGCCAGTTCATAGGTGAGGCCATAGCGGTGCAGGCTTCCCTGCTCGGCCGAATGCCCAAAATAATTCCACTGTCCGATCAGCTTCAGTTTTTCCCGCAAAAAGGACCCGTTGTAAAAGGCCACGTACTGCACCACCGTTTCCGCCAGGTTCCAGGGCGGTCCGGCCATGACTTCCCGGTAATCCTTCAGGTGCCGTCCCCCGGCTTCCAGGCTGAGGGTGGTGTCCCGGAAGCCGGCGTATTCCACGCCGAGCACGCCCTTCACCTGGGCGAATTCCTCCCCGGGAAAACCAAAAAAGCGCAGCCCGTCAAAGCGGGCCAGTTCGCCCTTGAACAGCCAACTGTCTGCCGAGGCGCTGAAACCCAGCCCCCGCATGGTCAGCCGGTCATGCACCAGCTTGCCCGCGTCAAAACGGGCCTCGTCATTGAACACCTGCGCCCAGTAGAAGGCCATGTCCCAGCCGGAAAACAACCCGGCCAGCGACACCCCGTATTCGGTATTGGCGCCGCCGCCGGCCGGGATTTCCTCACGGGGCAGGGGGATGGGCAGGGGGTAGAATTCCGACCCAAAGGCCGGCTGCTTGTCAAAGCGCACCTCATGCACGGCCACGGCCCCCAGCGACCAGTTCCCCAGGTAAAAGTCCAGGCGGGACATGCTGAGGGGAATGCGGATGTCTTCCAGGTCGGTGAGGCCCGGTTCGCGGAAATCCACGGGATTGAGCACGTCCACCACCCGGATCGCATCGGCCTTGCCCCAGACGGCAATCTGGCGGCCCAGCTTGATGTCCATCCAACTGGTGAGGGTGCCGCGCAGAAAGCCCTCGCGCAGTTCCGCCTCGCTTTCATAGCGTTTCAGGGTGGCCGGGGTGTAATCCTCCCGGCCCTTCAGCGCGTAAGCGGCATCGTGGAAGGCCTGCCCGCTGACGAAGACGTCCCAGTCCCGGCCCAGTTTCAGCCCCAGTTCCAGTTGCAGGGCCAGCCGCAGCTTGTTCAGCCCCCGGTAATCCGGCGCACCGGGTGCGGGGGCCGGCCGGGCGATGTTGTAGGCGCTGTCCAGCCGCAGGAACCCGCCCCAGGTGAGCCAGG
>JAOUPZ010000462.1 GCA_029879595.1 Deltaproteobacteria bacterium
GTTCGAGCGACCCTTCGGCACGGCTGGTTGGGTGGTGCGCCTGCCGGCCTTTGCCTCATGGCTGGCCGGTGCCTGGATGGCGCACGACCTGGCGCGGCGGATATACGGCACCCCCCGCGATGGTGCCTGGGCGGTGCTGGTATGGTCCAGCCTGCCTTTCGTGCAGGCCGGGTTTCACCTGACCACCCCCGATACCCCGCTGGTGATCTTTGGCTGGGCCACCTTTTATTTCAGCCTGCGCGCGCTGCTGGAAGGGCGGCCCGGCCTGTGGGCAGCGGCCGGGGCATTTGCGGGGCTGACCCTGCTCGGCAAATACACCGGTCTTATCTCGCTGGCAGCCATTTTTCTGGGCGTGCTGCTCTCGCCCGGCGGAAGGCGCCAACTGGCCACCCCCTGGCCATGGCTGGGCGGCGTGCTGGCGCTGGTTGTGTTCTCACCCGTGCTGATTTGGAACGCCCAGAACGAATGGATTTCCTTCCTCTTCCAACTGGATCACGGCATCAAGGCACAGAGCGATTACACACCCGCCTGGGCCCTGGGGCAGTTTATCATCGGGCAGATGGGCATGGTGATGCCCTGGACCCTGATCGCCATGATCGGGCTGAGCCTGCGGCCAGGGATGATCGCCCCGCTTCGGGGAGCCTCCATCAGCCCGGTATTGATCGCGGGCTTCTGGGTGCCGCTGGTTTTTTTCGGTTACAACGGAATGACGCACGATGGCGGCGGCCCCAACTGGCCGCTGATGGCCTATGTGCCGGGCACCCTGCTGCTGGCGGGAGGGCTCAACCGGTGGCTGTCCGGGTTCAGGCGACCCATAGCCCTTCGCACCGCGCTGGTTCTCATCAGCCTCTGCTTCGCTTTCTCCCTGTTGATACTCAACCTGGTGCGCTACCCCCAGTTGCTGCACACGGCCGGGGTCAAAACGGGTAAGGAGCGCACCCAGCTCACCTACAGCTACGACTGGCCCATTCTCTGGCCAAAGGCCGCGCCAATGCTGGAACAGCAGGAAGTCCGCTACGGCACAGACTGCCTGGTGCTGGTGGATGACTACCAGAACGCCTCCATGGCGGCCCTGATGCTGGGGAGCCCGCGCCGGATACGGGTCGCTCTGGATGGCCGCTTCAGTCAGTTTCACCTGTGGCAGCAGGCACAGCCGCCCGCACCGGATAATTTTTGTCTGGCCATCCGGCAAAACCGCTTCGAGAACCGTTTTTCAGCAACCCACTCCATGCCGGGACGCAAACCCTTTGTGCTTTACCTGGTCATTCCGGTGGAAACTCCCGATGGCCTCACCCGCTGGTTTGGGCTGTACCGGCCCCAGGTTCCCCCCGGCACCCCCTGAACCCCTTTTATGGTCCGCCAGCCAGCCCTCCTCCCGGTTGAAACAGGTGAATTTTCGTGCATATGAACGTGAGCGGTGGTATTCTGAAAGGATTAGATGCGCTTAGGCCCGGTACAGGACAACACAGCCCGGCCGGCGAAGCGCCATCCGGAACAGCCTGAATTGATAAAGGCTCCGGCGGCACGCCGCGCTGATCGCGGCCGGACCATACCGATGCGAAACGACAAAATCCTATGAGTGACACTCCCACACGAAACGATCTGCGCAATGTGGCCATCATCGCCCACGTTGACCATGGCAAAACGACCCTGCTCGATGGCGTGCTGAAGCAGACCGGCACCATTGAAACCCGAAAGGTTGCCGAAGAACGGATGATGGACAGCAACGCCCAGGAAAAAGAGCGCGGCATCACCATTCTGGCCAAGAATACCGGCATCCGCTACCGCGACACCTTCATCAACATCGTGGATACCCCCGGCCACGCCGACCTGGGCGGGCAGGTGGAACGCATTCTGAACATGGTGGACGGCGCGGTGCTGCTGGTGGATGCCTTTGACGGCCCCATGCCGCAAACCCGCTTTGTGCTCTCCCGGGCGCTGGAAATGGGCCTGCACATCATCGTGCTCGTCAACAAGATCGACCGGGACGGCGCCCGCCCCAAAGAGGTGCTGAACATGGTCTATGACCTGTTCATCGACCTGGGGGCCAATGATGAACAACTGGAATTTCCCGTGCTCTATACCTCCGCCAAGCAGGGCTATGCGGTAAAAAACCCGGATGATGAGCCGAAGGACCTGACCCCCTTCCTGGACATGCTGGTGGAAGAACTGCCCCCGCCCGATGCCGATGACAAAGGCTCACTGCAGTTTCTGG
>JAOUPZ010000463.1 GCA_029879595.1 Deltaproteobacteria bacterium
GCCGGCAGCCACAGCCCCCGCCACAGCCCCCGCCACAGCCCCGGAATCTCTTCAACGGCCGGCGCGCCCTGCTGATAGCCCCGGAGCGGAACACCCGGGCCCTTTTCGCGGCCAGACTGACCGAACTGGGACTGGAGACCACCCAGAAGGACAGCCCGGAAGGTGCCCTGGAAGTGCTGGCCGAGGCCCAGGCCCAGGGTTCCCAGGTGGATGTGCTGTTCATGGATCACCGCTGCGGGCGCACGGCGGCCTGCGCCCTGGCCGCCTCCATCAGGGCCTGCCCGGATTTCGACCCGCCCGGTCTGATCTTTTTATCCCCGCTGGGGGATATCAAGGAATTCGATGAACTGACCCGCAACGGATTCAATGGCTTTCTTACCAAGCCCGCCGCCTTCAGGCAGGTGGAAATGGCCCTGCTCCAGCTTTTCAAGGGCGGCCCCTCGCCCCGGGATGAATACCCGGCCGGCGTGGAACGGAAGACCCTGCTGTTCACCCCGCCGCCCATGAAAAAGGATGGCTCCCGTCCCCAGGTCCTGGTGGTGGATGACAATCCGGTGAACCGCAAGCTGCTGAACGCCATTCTCGGCAAGGTGGGCTACCAGGTATGGCTGGCGGAAAACGGAAAACAGGCCGTGGAGGAGGTGTCCAGACAGCGCTTCGACGCGGTGCTGATGGATGTCCAGATGCCGGAAATGGACGGCCTGGAGGCCACCCGAAAGATCCGTGACCGCCTGGGAGGACGTCCGCTGCCCATCATCGCCATGACAGCCAAGACCATGGACCAGGACCGGGAGCGCTGCCTGCAGGCAGGCATGAATGAATACCTGCCCAAGCCCGTCATACCGGAGGTGCTGCTGCGGCTGCTGGCCTCCTGGATCACAGACCCCGAGGGGGGCCGGCGGCAGGGCGGAATGGGAGCCATCATCACCAACTACAACGTACTGCCGGTGCTGGACCAGAGGCACTTCAGGCAATTGCGCGAATATGCCGCCACCCAGGACGGGGATTTCTACCCGGAACTGCTGGCCTTTTTCCAAGGCGAGGTCAGGGGCTTCCTGAAGACCCTGGAGGAACTGCGTGAAAACGGCGGGGAGGACAGGCTGGCGGCCCTGACCCGCTGGGCTGGCTCGCTGGCGTCTGTCTGCTCCGGGCTGGGCTCCCCCCGGCTGCACCGTCTGGCCCGGGAGCTGGAATCACAGCTCAGCGAGGACATGACCCTGCCCACGACCCAGGTTCTCCACCGGATCACCGGCGAGGGAAATGCCCTGCTGGTTCAGCTGGAACGTGAATCTGCGGGCTGGGAAACCCGCAACGGCTGATGCCGGGGGCAAGGGGCGGCCCCGGCGGCAGTTTTCCTCACAAACAGTTTTTGCGCCCCGGGCAGGGAGCGGGATATGATGGAAGATGGTGCCCGGCTGTGTCTTTTCCCCAAACGGTAAGGCCGCGCCGGACCTGTTTACGCCATACATGCAACCCCGCCCCGGCACACCGGGGTTTTGACCGGGCAGGAATGATGATACCCAGCGCCAGCAAGCCCGCCGAAGGAATGGAGGCCCTCAGATGGGCCGAGGGCCCCCGGTGGTACCGGCCCGATTACCGCCGCTGCCTTACGGGCGTCTTCCCCACGGTGTTCTCACTGCTGGGCCGCCCGGTGGAGGACCGCCCCGGACTGACGGAGTTTCTGCCGGCTCGCTCGCCCCAAAAGGCGCGCCGGGTGCTCCTCATGTGCCTGGACGCCCTGGGCTTCAAGGAACTGGCCCTGTCCTCCCGCCTGAAGGAGCTGTATCCGCAATACGGCACCTGGATCACCTCGGTGTTCCCCTCCATAACCAGCTGCGCGCTGACCTCCATGTACCAGGCCCTGCCCCCGGCGCTCCACGGCAACCTGGGGCATATCATCTACAAGGACATCCCGGGGGCCGTGATGGACCTGCTCAAGGGGCGGGTCATGGGAGCATCGGCCAGCCTGAAGGAGGCGGGCCTGGACACGAATCTTCTGAAAAGCGCCCAGGGAATACTGGACACCCACGGTCATGTCCTGCCGGGCTTCCAGGTGATGGACCACCTGATCGTCAACAGCGGGCTCTCCGAGATCATCTATGGCGATGTGCCACGGGTGGGCTTCGTGGACCCCCTGGAGGGCGTGAGCAAGGTTTCCGCCATGCTCAGCGACATGGAGCAGGGCTGGATCAGCATGTATCTGGCCCGGGTG
>JAOUPZ010000464.1 GCA_029879595.1 Deltaproteobacteria bacterium
CGGGTTGGGTTTGATCTCTTGGGGCAGGCCATGTCGGGCGGCATGCACATCTCTGGGCTGGATGGCGAACCCCGGCGCACCCAGATTCCCTACGTGGATTATGGCACCGCCCTCTATGCCGCATTTGGCACCATGGCCGCCCTGATGGAACGGGACCGGACAGGCCAGGGACAAATGGTGGAGGCCTCCCTATTTTCCACCAGCCTTTCCTTCACCAACGGATTGCTGGTGGAGCAAGCATTGCTCGATAATAACCGCCAGGGTGTGGGCAACCGGGGGTATGCCCATGCACCCAATGATGTCTTTCAGACCGAGAATGGCTGGATTGTCACCATGGTGGTGGGGCGACCTATTTTTGAACGCTGGGCCGGGCTGATGGAAGAACCACACTGGCTGGAAGATGAACGGTTTGAAACCGATATATCCCGCGGAGACCATGCCCACCTGATCAGCGAAAGAATGGCGCGCTGGTGCGCTGAACGCACCACAGAAGCTGCTCTGGCACAACTTGAAGCCGCCCGCATACCGGCCGGGCCTGTGTACCAGCCCAGACAGGTCTTGGCCGATCCCCATGTGATCGCCAGAAACCTCATGCAGTCATTCCCCTATCCGGGAGTGGAAACCTCTGTGCCCTTGGTCGATACCCCGGTGCGGTTTTCCGGGATCAAAGCTGGCATCCGCCACAGGGCTCCCACATTGGGCGAACACACCCGGGAAGTGCTTGCTGAACTGGGATATGACGAAGCAGAAATTGCGGAACTTCGCGAAGCACGGATTGTCTAGCCCTTGCCAACACCGGAAAAACGATTTTCCTTCGGACGGCCGGGACTGGCATCGGGTTATTTCTGGCCGGGTTTTCCCGGAGCCCCCCCGCGGATTTGATAGGGGTGATCCTCAGCAAAAGGATTGCTGATTTCTTTCCATTCCTCAGGAGGCGCATCGTAGGTAATTTCCACCACATGCCCATCCCCATCCCGCACGTAAAACCCACGGTTGGTGACATGATCCACCACCTGCAATATCTGATAACCCGCCCCCGTGAGCACATCGTGTAATGGTCCCAGGTCTTCTTCCCGGCCCACCGTCAGGGAAAAATGGGCCATCCCTACGGCCCGGGAGGGAGCATCGGGTGCATCCTGCCCCATCTGGTACAGCGCAAGATGATGGTGATGGTCACCCAGGGAAAAGAACAGCATCTGCTCCCGCTCACCGGAAATCCGGAACCCCAGCAACTCGTAAAACCTGCGTGCCTCCGCAAGGCTGCGAACCTTCAGGGTGACGTGGTTGATTCCGGTGATGGGCATGGGACGCCTGGATTGGGGGTCGGGTGGGGCTACCCAAATCAAAGTTTGGAATGGGTGCCATCGCAAAAGGGCTTGTTGCCACTACGCTTACATCCGCACCAGGCCACCTTCCCTGCTTCCTTGATCTCAGTAATCACTGGTTTGAAATCGGTGTTTTTATGGGACCCATCGCAATAGGGCTGGTTGGCGGACAATCCGCAGGCACACCAGGCCCGCTTGCCGGGTTCCTCATCCTTCACATAGGGTTTCATCTGGGGGGATTTTGGTTCGCTCATGCTTTCTCCATTGGTGGTGGTTCGCTTCTAACCGGGCAGGGTACTACAGTCTTTCCCCTGGGAGCAATTGGGGAATCTGCAATGCTGGATTATACCATTGAAAAATTAAACGACACCCGACGGAAATTGTTGGTACAGGCCTATACGACTGTCTTCTATGGCAATGGAGAATTGCCTTAGCCAGAACCCTATGATAATCTTTCCAGGACTTTTTCTCCTCAGGGAAACTGCCCCGATTTCTTTTCACGTAAGCTGTGGAAATTGGTGGGATTTCAGGCCACATCCCTGGGGACAGATAGACAACACGCCTGATGGATGGGCGTTATAATCCAACTATTTTATCTGAAGGAAATCATGGCCGGAATTGAACTCCCCGTGTTGGAATCTTCCAAGGCATTTGACCCGGCACAAGCTGAGGAACTCTACAGTAAATTTTGGGATTATCTTCAAGCTGCCAATGTGGTGGATCCCAAGCAGGAACGAAAAGATTTGATCACATGGCGGCGTGGCTCTGCCCAGTTGGCCATGAAAATCAACCCGGCCCTGAACAACGCGAGCATCTATTCTGTGCTTGTGGCTTCTGTCACCCCCTCCGAGGCCCTGTTTCGCCACCTGCTGGCCTATAACGTGCT
>JAOUPZ010000465.1 GCA_029879595.1 Deltaproteobacteria bacterium
CTGATGAACAATGTAGCTAAAAACCAGGAACACACACCCTGGAGGGTGCCCCAGTGGATGCTCCCTCTGATCAAGATGCTCCGACTGGACCTGCACCGCCCGGCCACCGCCCAGGAATTGGAAGCACTGATCAACCGCTCTGGCTCCTGTCCGGTAAATGACCCCCGGGGCCTGGACCGTGAGCGCATCTGGTGGCAGTTGCGGCTGCTCACCCGACTCAGGAACGCCCTGCTCCAAAGCGGCAAATGCCCCCTGTGCGGGAAAAGAGAGGCCGCATGATCTCAATCGCTTGCCACAGTTGCGAGGCAGTAATGCAGTTTGATGGGGAGGTATGGAAATGCCTGGAGTGCCTGACCACGCTTGAATATCAGCAGGGAACCAGCGGGCGCCAACATGTGGAGCCCCGGCACCAGATCATCGCAGACCACGACGGTGAAATCGACTAGAGGAAGCAGCCATGCCCAGCCGACCCGAACTAGCCCAAGCCGTAAAAGCCGCCCGCTGGAATGCCATCCACCGGGCCGGTGACCGCTGCCAGGAATGTGGCAAGCCCCAAGGCTGGGATGTCCGCCACCTGGAGCGAACCGGCATACTCCGCCGGATCCGGCTGGTGGTCACCCGCGCCGGGGCCGTGCTTTGCCAGGATTGCCGGAAAAACAAAGATTGAGGATGACGTGATGCAACAACTCATGCTGGCGACAGAAAAATCCCTGACCAAATCACCGTTGATAATTGACAGTTTTGCTGGCGGCGGCGGCGCGTCAACAGGTATTGAGGCGGCGCTGGGCCGCCCGGTGGACGTTGCCATCAATCATGATGAGATCGCACTGGCCATGCACGAGGCCAACCATCCGGGCACACTGCACGACCACGAAGACATGTGGAAGGCCGACCCGTTGGAAATAACAGGCGGACGCCCGGTGGGTTTGATGTGGGCAAGTCCGGACTGCACCCACCACAGCAAGGCCCGGGGTGGCAAGCCGGTGAAAAAGGAGATCAGGGGCATGGCCTGGACGATATTGCGCTGGGCTGCAAAAACACGCCCTGCCGTGCTGGTGGTGGAGAACGTGGAGGAGTTTCAGGGCTGGGGCCCACTGACCAGGAGCAATCGGCCCTGTAAAAAACGCAAAGGCATGACCTTTGACCAGTGGGTCCGGCAGCTCCGCGCCCTGGGCTACGATGTGGAGTGGAAAGAGCTCCGCGCCTGCGACTACGGCAGCCCCACGATCCGCAAGCGCCTGTTCATCATTGCCCGCAGCGATGGCCAAGCCATTGTCTGGCCGCCAGCGACACACGGCCCCGGATTGATACCATACCGCACCGCTGCGGAGATCATCGACTGGAGTATTCCCTGCCCCTCGATATTTGAGCGCAAGCGCCCGCTGGCCGATGCGACCCTGCGCCGGATCGCCCTGGGCATTAAACGCTTTGTGATTGAGGCGGAAGAACCGTTCATCGTGGGGACAGCGAACACCAAAACCACAGGCAGGGGTAAGTACGTCTGGAGCACAACCGAACCCCTGCGAACCCAAACCAGCACACCCGACAAGGCGCTGGTGGTGCCCTATATCACGCCCTACTACGGGCCGAAGAGCCAGAATGAAAACCGCGCCAAGGGGGTGGATCAACCCCTGCCCACGCAGACATCGGAAAACCGCTTCGGGCTGGTGACTGCTTTTCTGGCAAAGCACTTCGGGGGCGCGGTGGGAGTAGGGGCCGACAAACCCCTGCCAACGATACTTTCCAAAGGATGCCAGACCCAGGTGGTGACATCCAATCTGGTCAAGCTCCGGGGAACATGCAAAGACGGCCAGCCGGTAACGGAGCCCCTGCCCACGCTCACGGGGGGCGGCAACCATGTGGCCGAGGTGCGGGCGTTCCTGCTGAAATACTACGGCACAGCCATCGGCCAGTCGGCAACGGAGCCCCTGCACAGTCTGACGGCAAAGGCCCGCTTCGGGCTGGTGACTATTCACGGAGAGCCATGGCAGATCGTGGACATCGGAATGCGGATGCTGACACCCCGGGAGCTATTCAGAGCGCAGGGATTCCCTGAAAACTACCACATCGGTGATTTTACCAAGGCGGCGCAGGTGCGCCTGGTTGGAAACAGCGTCTGCCCCCAGGTGGCTGAGGCCATCGTGCGGGCAAACTGCAAGGAGGCGTCGGAATGACCGCCCTTCCCTCACCACATGCCCCCAAACGCCC
>JAOUPZ010000466.1 GCA_029879595.1 Deltaproteobacteria bacterium
CAAAACGGCCAGTGTGAGAAGGTTCTTCCCGGACAGCCTGCTGATCCAGCTCACCGAGCGCAGACCAGAGCTCAGGATGGAACTGCCCCAGGGTCTCACGGCTCTTCTGGACGATGACGGGGTCGTGCTGGGGCTTGAGCAGAGCGGCCACACTCCCGCCGCCGGGCAGAGACCCCTGGTTTTGCTGAGGGGGCTCCCCTATGCCCCCCAGCCCGGGCAGACCATCCGGGACCGGCTGCTCGATACGGCCCGGTCGGCCGTCAGCGCCCTGGATCCATACGCCCTGGCAGGCTCAGCAGCACCGGATCAGACCGCCGTTGCGGGACAGGTGCTGGTGGAACTGGGCGACCCGTTCCGGATCGGAGTGCAACTGCCTGGGCCGGTCAGGGTGCTCACCCCGCCGGAATACATAGAGGAAGCCTTGGAAATATACCCCATTTTGGGAAGACTGCTGCCCGATATCGTCGGCAAGAACCGGGAGATTGACTTCAGTCCACTGCTGCCGGGAAGGCGGGTCGTTATCAGGCCCATCCGTTGAACGCATATCGCGCCAGCAGGTCACACCGGGCGATATTGATAAAAAAAACAATGGGAAAACGGAAAAACAAATGCGAGTGCTGGTCCAGCGTGTTAAAGATTCTTGGGTAGAGTTTGACGGCCAGAGCACCCCCAAAAGCGGCCCGGGACTGCTTTGCCTGGTAGGATTCGCCCCGGAAGATTCCCCGGCGGTACTTGAGCCCATGGCTTCCAAGTTGTTATACTTGCGAGTCTTTGAGGACCAGGCGGGGAAAATGAACATCTCCCTGGGTGAACACGGCGGCACGCTGGTACTGGTTCCTCAGTTCACCCTGTACGCGGACTGTCGGAAAGGACGCCGGCCAAGCTTCAATACCGCCATGGAGCCGGTGGAGGCCAGACGGTTGTTCGAGGCCTTTCAGCAGATCTGCCGGGAAAATACGCACTCGGTAATCTCCGGAAGCTTTGGAGCGGACATGAAGGTCCATCTGGTAAATGACGGCCCGGTTACCATCATGCTGGACAGCAGGGAACTGAACCTTTGAAAATACCCCCGCGCCGGGGTTGAGCGACGCAGCAGGATCTATGAAACGGCTGGAACAACACGAACAGACAGAGGATTACAGGTACGCCCTGATGCAGTTCCTCAACGATTTCGGTCTGGAAGCACCCGCCATCCTGAATATCGGAAGACGCTGCAAGGCCATGATCTGTCATCCCCACGAGGCCATTTTGCGGCAGGGGGTACAGAACAGGCACGTGTACTTTCTCATCGAAGGCCACATTCATATTTCCATCAACAACAAGAACCGCATCACCGAACTTGGCGACCGTGGCCCGGTGACTGTGCTGGGTGAAATCTCCTTTTTCAACAGCACGCCACCAACCGCTACCGTGCGGGCCATCGGCGAAAAACCGACCATCCTGCTGCAGATATCCTTCGATGACCTGGCTGACGTCCTGGGCACATACCCCACAATACGCAATACGCTGGCCCGTATTGGCGAGCTGCGCCTGATCCGCCAGTACAACGGATTCATCAGCTACACCCTTTTCATGGACTATATAGGCTGGAAAAGGGACCGCCTGGGCGTAACCCGCGCGCTTCACAACAGGCTTGAGGAGCTGGTGGATGAAGAGCTTATCCCCCGCCTGGGGAATTCCTGGAAAATGCTGGACTGCGGCCAGGGGCCGGGAATCATCAGCGAGATACTATATGAAAGGGACGAGTCGAACCTGGAGCGGCTGTTTCTCCAGGCATCACAACTGGAAGACGCCATTTTGAACCCCATGCAGGCCTATCCTTCCGACCTCAGCCGCACCAGATACCTGACCCAGAAGTTCAACTGCATCACCGCACTGCAGGTATTCGAATACATGCCCATGGAGCAGGTGGACAGGTTCTTCCGGCGGGCCCACAGACTTATGGATAAGGGGGGGTTACTGCTGGTGATTCAGCTCAAGGTAGTCCCCATGGCCGATGAAAAGGCCCAAAAACCCGGAGCAAAGTACCTCTTCCATGAACTGGAAGAACTGGTTCTTCGTGCCTGGCCTGACCTGACAGATAAGGGGCCACTGGTTTCAGTGACCTTTATAGATGCCGATTTCGACCCCATGATGGAATGGAACCCGGCCCTGGCCGAAAAGGCCGCCGGGGAGGATATTGACAAGCTGGATTCGCTGACCGGA
>JAOUPZ010000467.1 GCA_029879595.1 Deltaproteobacteria bacterium
CCCCCAGTCATTACATTAATATAAAGCATCTTTTTATTTTGCACACGGAAATCCATTCCGGATGGCTGTCATTTTGCATTAATTACCCCCAGGAGCTTTGAAAAGGCGGACCCGGCCGGTAGCCGGCGCCAGCAGAATAGCTGAAACGATGGCCCTAGACGGGCTGTTTTCACAGGCAAAGGGTATCCAGGAGCATCAGGATATGGAACGCAGCGCAAACAGACAGGCCGTTTTGACGACATTGAACGCCACCCTGGCCGCGGTGGATTCCGCCGGAATGGTGGTGGATTCCCGGGGCAGGATAGCGGGCATAAATCAGGGCGCGCTTCGCCTTTTCGTCGCGGCGGGGCTGGAGACACCTCCGGAGCCCGGATCATCGCTGGTATCGCTTATGCGGGAATACCCGGAAAGCTTCCCCTGCTGGCTGGAATCAGTCCGGGCAGGCGGCACGGTGGCCCTGAGGCAAGGGCCCGGCCCGGGGCTTGATACCACCCAGAAAGCAACTCCGGGAAGCGAGGACAGCCAGACCCGGCTGACGGTCAGGGCCAGACCCCTGGAGCTTTCAGTGGAAAACGAGAACTACTGGCTGTTGAACCTGTACCCCGGAGCCAGCAGGCCCGGAGGCCACGACTCGGCAGTGGAGTACGTGCTTTTGCGGCGCGCCGCACAGGTTCCACTGGCCACCTGGGTCGCCGAATGCGGAGCTCTGTCGGGGACCGCGAATTCCCGGACGAACCCGGCCGACTGCGCCCGCTCCGGAGCCATGCCGCGCACATCTTCCCTGCTGGGTTCGGTCGCCTCGTATATTGGCGCCCGGAGCATCCTGCTGTTTCTCAGGGAAGGCGATGGAGCCATCACCCTGGCCGCCGCCGGCGGCGCCGATGCGGCCGCCCGCAGGGACCTGGAACGGCTGGCCACCTCCGGAGGGGATTCGCTGGCAAGCGCTCTTTCCACCCTGGGAACCATCTCCGAACACTCCCAGACCCTCAGCCTGCAGCCATCGCACCTGGATGGTTCCGGCCTGGGGGCTCTGCTCCCCATGATTTCCGGTACGGGGGGCCTGGTGCGACTGACCGGCCTGGGTGGCGTGGGAACGGCCATATGCGTATACGATGACTTTCCCGCTTTGCCCCGGGAGGGATTTTTGCGGGAAATAACCCGACTGGTCGGCTGCCAGCTGGGGATAGCGCGGCACAGCCTGAACATGATGAATGAAGGTGCCGGAGAAGAAAACGACTCCGGGATTTCATCCCTGCTGGGGCAGATAGAAAAGGATACCGCGCTTTCCGAACTGGCCGGCGGAATGGCCCATGAACTGAAACAGCCCCTCACGGCCCTGCAGAACTTCGTGTCCAACCTGCTGGACATGCTGGAAGGCGGACGGCATGAAAAAGTGCAGCAATGCCTGGACGACTACCGTGTCCGCATATCCAGAAACGTGGACCGCATCACGGGAACCATTGAGCACCTGCGGCTTTTTGCCCAGAAATCCCCCATGAAAAGCCGGCCGGTCAACCCGGTAGAATTCTTCGATGAAATCCGGCGGCAGAACCAGGACCTTTATCCCGCCGATGGCCCGGTAAAACTGGGCTGGCAGGTGGATGTGAAGGGCAGCCGGCTGTTCGTGGACGCCCCCCTGTTAAGCAGCGTCTTCAGGAACCTGCTCGCCAATGCCCACCAGGCGGCCCTGAAGAGCATCCATCCCCAGGTGGGCTTTCAGGCCCGGATCGCCGATGACCGGATGATCATCACAGTCACCGACAACGGGCCGGGGATTCCGGCGGAGCATATCCGGAGGATTTTCGATCCGTTCTTCACCATTCCCGGAACAGGGCAGGGCACCGGCCTGGGACTATCCGCGGCCCAGGGAATAGTGAAAGCCCACAAAGGTGACATCACCTGCCGCTCCGAAGACGGCCAGGGCGCCAGATTCGTGATAGCGCTGCCCCTGGCGGAAAGCCGGGTGGTCACCGCCAGGCAACTGGCCGCGGCCGTATAGCCCTGTTTTTCACGGCAGAACCAACCGGATTATTCCGGCCCTCCGCCCCCGCCGCCATGGCCGGGGCGGTTTTTTTTTCCTGGAAACAGCAAAAATACGGGAACCCGAAGCCTCAATGTGGAGTTATTAATGAATATCTATCGGTATTTTCCAAGATGTTTTTGATTTTTCACCATCAAAACATTATTGTATCCA
>JAOUPZ010000468.1 GCA_029879595.1 Deltaproteobacteria bacterium
ATAAATCATCACATTCATACCCCCATTACCCCCGCCAGCGGACCCAGCGCCCCGTCAGGGGCCAGCCAGACCACCCCCCCGCAGAATGACAACTCATGACTGGGCGCACCGGTGGCCGACCGCAGGGCGTCCCTGGCTCCGGCTGCTCCCGCCAGCCCGGTGATATGCAGAGTGTACGTGCCGGCGCCGGCGAGACCTTGGCCGAACAACGCCCGGCCTGCTGCAATCTTGCCCTGCAAGGCGGTCAGCCGGGCCTGCTTTTCCGCGATCAGGCTGATGGCGGCCGCCACAGAAGTCTCGGCGCCGGCGGCATAGCCCCGCAGGGTGGCCAGCAGATCGTTCAGCGCATCCTCCAGGGGAGCCAGGGCAGGCAGGGCCTCCCGCACGGTCAGGTTGTCCCAGTCCGGCGGCTTTGATGTGACGGGGGCGGAGTAGCGGTCCGCCTCCAGCTCGAAGGCCTGCTCAATGCGCCGGATGGCCAGGGCAAAGGGCCTGGTGTCAAGCAGGGCGTTCAGCGCCTCTGCCGCCGCCTTGAAAATCGCAGGGCTGGGCCCGCCCACCACCACGGCTATCATTTCCAGCGGAGTGGCTGCGGAGAATTGCGGTCGCCCGGCATCACCCCGGTCGTCAAAGCTGTTGGCCATGGCCGCCACGCAGCGGGGAAAGCTCAGCTCGCGCCAGACTCCATCGCCCCGGCTGACCCCGGGCGTCCAGGGATGCACCGCCAGGTGGTAAAACCCCGCGCCGAACACATCGTCAATCAAGCCCTGCGCCTGGGAAACCAGGGCTGCCGCCGCCGCTGCCTGGGGGGCCGCCGTCCCGCTCAAGAACAACTTGGCCGCGTCCAGGGCCGCCGCCGCTGCCGTCATGGTCGCGTCCGCCGCCGTTACCAGCGAATCAACCCCGTCGGCCAACGGCCCCAGGGCCGCCGGTTCGGTCAGGGTAAGATTTTGGTTCCATTGAGACATGCCAGCCTAATCGATTTTTCTTGCTATAAAATATGAGGAATTCAGGTTCATTGCCGCTCCCGAAGACTGGGAAACATAACCCTCCAGGTAGTCAGTTGTCCCGTTCATCACGACAAGGGCTGTGAAAGAATGAATAAATACGCCGACAGTCGGGGCGTCTTCCAATATCTGACGAACCCACCCTGCGCCGTTTTTTTGCAGCCTCAACAATCTGTCGTCCCCGGTTGAACTCGGCGCCCATACCGAATAAATCGTTACCTCGTAGGTGCCGCCAACAATAGGTTTGAATCTATGGTTGACTGTGTCGAAACTGCCGACCGTCACAGACGCGAACTGAATCTTCGTTGCAGTGCTGTTAGGTATGCTCTGGGTCGCGCTCACTGCATCGCAGAATGATCCAATCCTGATTATATTGTCCGGGATTTCCGAATCCGGGATTTCCCCCCACCCGTCCAGGCTGGCAACCCCGTTGGCAGCACCCCTGCTTGCCGGGTCTTGTTCAACCGCCCCGGCGTTGTTCAGGCTGGCAACGCCTTTGCCCCATTCGGAATCGTAAGCACCGACGGCCTTCAGCAGTCTTTCCAGGGGAATCCATTTCATTATGCAAATCTCCCAATTTCCGCCGGGGGCGTGTATTCGTGTTCGTTCCCGTCTTCATCCGCCCAGACCACCGGCAAACGGGGGTATACCCGGTCATATATTGTGATTTTAGCCGGGTTTGCCTGGACGTCGTCCCATGTGCCAAGGATCGTTATAACCCCCAGTTCTTCCAGGGACTCCAAGCCTTCCCGAACTTCCGGCTGATCATCCCGCACCCTGACCAGGGCCAGTGTTTCCGCCCCCGCCCTGACCGTGGGTGATTTATCCAGCAGGAAGGCCGGATTATCCGGATCAGTCTCATCCAGCCTATGAGGCCAGATATCCCGCAAGGCTGCCACCAGGGCCGCCGTATCCGGGCAGTGAATATAAATATCGTTGAACATGGGTATCCTTTAGGCTGTGGCCGCCTGATATTCGTCCAGGGCCTGGCCGTAAATCACCACATCTTTGAACCAGCCGTAAAAACTATTCCCCCCGCTGCCCGTGTGACCGATGGCTATTGCTGTTCCCAGTGCGTCCGATACATCCGGCCCGGCCGCCGTGCCCATCTTCACCCCGTCAACATAGATATAGGTGTCCGTCCCATCGAAAACTACCCCGATCCGGTATTCCTGCCCCGGG
>JAOUPZ010000469.1 GCA_029879595.1 Deltaproteobacteria bacterium
ACTGTGTTCGAGGTTTTAGTGTTCGAGGTTTCAGTGTTCAAGGTTTCAGTGTCCAGGGTTTCTGTTTGCTGAAACTCTGCGTGCGGGGGTTCTCTGCGCTGGGATTCTGCGTGCTGATCTGGCTGTGTGGTTCCGCGCCGGTTCTGGCAGCCGAGGCCCCGCTGGAGGGGCTGTTGAGCCGTGCGGAGGCCCGCCGGTTGTGGGAGCACCCCACCTGGCATCTGCTGCTGCACTACCGCCCGGACAGGCTCGGCTCCGGGGTGACCTCGGAGGCCGACGGCCCGGGGTTCTTCCTGGACCCCCGCGGCAAGACCGACCCCCGCCTGGAAATGAGGGCCACCCTGGCCGCCTTTTACTCCGAGGAGACCCTGGAGCCCACCCGTCAGAGTGCCCAGTGCGCCTTTCCGGCCCGGCACAGGTGGCTCCGGCAGACCCTGGAAATAACTCCCGCGGAACTGCCTGTGCAGCCCTGCGAAAGGCTGGAGCGCTGGATCAAGGCGGTCGATCCGGAGTCGGTGAGCCTGGTGTATTCGTCCTATTTTTTCAACAATCCGGCCAGCATGTTCGGGCATACCCTGCTGCGGTTCAACAAGAAGGGCCGGCCGGAATCGGGGCATCTGCTGGACCACACCCTGAACTTCGCGGCCAACGTGGAGTTTGACGACAACGGTGTGACCTTCGCCATCAGCGGGCTGATGGGGGGCTACCAGGGGGTGTTTTCCACCACCCCGTATTACATCAAGGTCAAGGAATACAGCGACGTGGAAAGCCGCGACCTGTGGGAGTACCGGCTGTCGTTCACGCCGGAGGAACTGGAGATGCTGCTCTTCCACACCTGGGAGATGGGCACCACCTGGTTCGATTATTATTTTCTCTCGGAGAACTGCTCGTACTTCCTGATGACGATACTGGAGGTGGCCCGGCCCGGACTGGACCTGACCTCGCCCTTTGAGCGGGTGACCCTGCCCACCGATACCATCAGGGTGGTGCACGGCACCGAAGGCCTGGTTTCCGCCCGCACCTACCGGCCCTCGCGGGGCAGCCAGTACTGGCAGAAGCTGGCCCTGCTGAGCCCCGCCGAGCGAAAGCTGGCCCGGGAGCTCACCGATGCCGGCCAGGGCAGGGACACCCTGGAAAGCGGGCCTTTTAAGGACCTGCCGGCGCTCAGGCAGGCGCTTTTGGTGGATACGGCGATAGACTTCGTTCAGTACCGGCTGAACCGCGATGAGGAGAATACCGGGCTGCGCGCATACTTGCGCAAGCTGCTGGTGGCCCGCAGCCGCCTGCGGGATCTGCCGGCCTATCCTGAACAGGAGCCCCACTCCACCCCGCCGGAGGTGGGGCACGGCCCCTCGCGCGTATTTATCCAGGGAGGTGCGGCCCGTGCCAGCGGCCCGGAGGGCTACCGGCGGGACGAGGCCTATGGGGAGGTTTCCTGGCGACCCGCCTTCCGTGACATCATGGAGGAAGAGGAGGGGTTCGCACCCAACTCCCAGATAACCCTTTCCGAGGCCCGCCTGCGGTACTGGAAGGAAGCCGGCAACTGGCGGCTGGAGAAATACACCCTGGTGGACATCTTTTCCCTGTTTCCCCTCACCCGGCTTTTGTACCAGCCCTCCTGGCGGTTCTCGGCGGGCTGGGAGCGGACCCGGGACGGTGGTTGCGGAGACTGCACGCCGTTTCAGATGGGCGGTGGAGGGGGGGTAACCGTGTCCACCGGCATTACCGGCCGGGAGGTGGCCTACCTGATGCTGCTTATCAGCCTGGAGCGCCATGGCGGGTTTGAGCGCGGTCACCGCGAGGGGCTGGGCGGCGAGGCCGGGCTGTTTATCGACCTGGGGGCCCGGGCCCGGCTGGGCCTGTTCCGCACCGTGCTGCAATACTCAAAGGAGGAATCACCCCGGCGGGAGGAGTCGCGGGGCAGCCTGCGCATAACCCTGTCGTCCAGACTGGACTTGAGGTTGAATGCCACGGCCCGGCCGGGTTATCTTGAAGCCGGCCTGGGGCTGGGGCTTTACTATTGAACCCGTGGGCGGCATTTCGCCATTGGCGGGCCCAAATTTTCCGGATGAAGTTTTCCGGGTGGAAGAACGGAATGAGGCTGATCCATAAAATCCGGAGGAGCACCGGCGGGAGAAGTTTCCTTTCCGCGCATCGCACTATGGGTGCCAGGGGCTCCATTA
>JAOUPZ010000470.1 GCA_029879595.1 Deltaproteobacteria bacterium
AAAAAACCCAGGCAGGGAGGATAACAGGCTATGAGTCAGCATTACTGGTTCTATGAACGGAAAGAAGGTGAGACAGCGCCCAGCCCCCTCACCGTCAAATCCCTGATGACCACCAAGGTGTTCCGGCTGACCCCGGGCAATCTGGTGCTGGACGCCATCAATCTGATCCGGAACGAGGGGGTTCGCCATATTCCGCTGGTGGAGGAAGGCTCAGACCGGCTGGTGGGACTGGTCACGGAGACGGATATTCTGCGGAATGTGCTCCACGGGAAAAAGATGACCCAGGAGGAGGAGTATCACGCCACGCTGGATCTGATGCTGGAACTGCGGGATATCATGGTGACCAATGTGGAAACCCTGATGCCGGAGATGACCGTGGACCGGGTGGTTCACCTGTTTCTGACCAAACGGATCCGCTGTGTGCCCATCGTGGATGAAAAGCGCAATCTTCAGGGCATCATCACCGAAACGGACCTGATGATGCTCCTCAAGCATATGATCGAGCCCTGAGCAACCCGCCAGGACTGAAGGCCCGTCTACCAGCAAAGCGCGAAGGAGGGAAACACCTCGCTTTTTTCCGCGCGCAGATCGCAGCCCGCCTCCAGCACGCCGGTATCCGGATGACGCTCCGCGGCCAGCAGATAGCCCTCGCTCCATTCTCCCGCCACTTCCAGATCATGTCCCCGCGCCGTCAGTTCGTCCAGCACGCCGGTGGGATGGTTGGGCTCAATCCGCAACCGGTTCCGGATATGATCGTGGGGGGCGAAAAAGCCGGGGAAGTGCTCACTGCTGAATTTGGGGGCCTCAATGGCCGCCTGCACCGTCAGTCCGAATTCCACCCGGTTGAGCAGAAACTGAAGCTGCCACTGATCCTGCTGATCGCCGCCCATGCTGCCATAGACCATCCAGGGCTCGCCGTTGCGGAACACCATGGAGGGACTGATGGTGGTGCGGGGACGCTTAAAGGGCGCCACCACGTTGGGGTGATGGGCCGGTTGCAGGTAGAAGGTCTGCATCCGGTTGCCCAGCGGGAATCCCAGCGAGGGTACCACCTCGGCGGACATCAGCCAGGCGCCGCTTGGGGTAAAGGCGGCCATGTTGCCCTCGGCATCAATGGCGTCCACATGGACGGTGCCGGGGCCCCAGGATTTGCCGCCCAGTCGCTGATCCTCGGGCAGCAGCGCCTCGCCCGCGGCCGGATTGCCGGGCCGCAGTTCGGGATGGGCCCGCCCCGATTCGATCAGGGCCGCCCGCAGTCTGCCGTATTCCTTTGAGAGCAGTCCCGCCATGGGAACATCCACCTGCGCGGGGTCGCCATAGTACTGTTCGCGATCGGCATAGGCCAGCTTGATGGCTTCCACCACCGTGTGCAGATAATCGGCGGAAAGATGGCCCATGGCCTTCAGATCAAAATTTTCCAGAATGGCCAGGGTCTGGAGCATCACCGGGCCCTGATTCCAGGGGCCGCACTTGAAGACCCGGGTATCCCGGTAGTCCAGCCAGGCGGGTTCTTCCAACAGGGTCTGGAATTGTTCCAGGTCGGATTTTTCCAGAAAGCCGTCATGGGCTTTGGAATAGGCCGCCATTTCATCGGCGATTTCTCCCCGGTAGAACAGGTCTTCCACGGCCCGGATGCCCTGCTCCCGGTTGCCGCCGGCTCTGGCTTCCGCCGCGGCCAGTCGCTCGTAGGTGTTGGCCAGCGCCGGGTTTTTGATCACTTCGCCAATGCGGGGCACCTTGCCGTCCTTCAGATACACTGCCGCGCTGCCCGGCCATTGCGACCGGAATTTTTCGGCCAGTACTTCCAGCCCGAAGCGGGGCTGAAGAATCAGACCCTTGTGGGCCGGGAAGCCCCCGCGGGCCAGCTCAATGGCGGGTGCGACCACCTCGGAAAAGGGAAGCCGGCCAAACTCGCGCAGGGCGGTAATGACCGCGCCAAAAGCCGCCGGCGCGCCTGCCGCGAGGATTCCCTCCGCCGGGACATCATCCAGCCCCCGGTCAAAAAAGGCCTGGGGGGTGGCCTTTTTGGGGGCGGCCATGTTGCCGTTGATGGCGATTACCTTGCCCGATCCGGCCATGTGAATGAGTGCCGGACACTCCCCGCCAATGGTGTGCATGTTGGGGTTGACCACCCCTTCCACCAGCACGGCAGCCACCGCACCGTCCACGGCATTTC
>JAOUPZ010000115.1 GCA_029879595.1 Deltaproteobacteria bacterium
CGCAGGGAGGCGGAGGATATTCCCGTGCTCTTCTGTACGGGTTACTCCGCCGATGAACTGGACGAGAATGTGCTGGGGCAAAAGCAGGTGAGTCTGATCAGGAAGCCCGTCCATCCGGCCATGTTTTTCCAGGCCATCGAGGATGTGCTCCGGGGTTGAACCGGCCCCGGCGCGCCCTGGGCATATTTTCACTATCGGCCTGCAACACCCCTGGCCTGGGAATAAGGAAAAAAATGACCACCAATATCTGGGATTCGCAGTATGAAGAGCTGTTAAGGCGTGAAGCGGCCAGCGGGGGGTTGGCTCCTTTGCCGGGCGGCGATGAACGCCGCGCCCATCCCCGCCTTGCCGTCAAGGCGCGGACGGTGTCCCTGCGCACAGAGGAACGGCTGGAACTGGCGGATATCTCCCTTTCGGGCATGGCGCTGCTATCCGGGGCGGCCTACCGGCCTGGGCAGACCGTTTCCGTATCGCTGGAAAAAGACATGGTGGTGGAGGCGGAGGTGGTGGACTGCGGAGAGGAGCCCGGCACCGCTGATCAGGGGCCGTCCTACCGGGTGCGCCTCAGGTTCATCAACGAAATAAAACCCCGGGAAATCCTGCTGATAATGCAGGAGATGAAAGACCATAGCTGAAGCCCGGCCCGGCGGTTCAACCCCTGCAGCCGCCCTGCTTCAGCGGGGACGCTTGGCCAGCTGGGTCAGCCGCGCCAGCTCATACTCGATTTCCCGGCGCTTTTCCCGCAGGTGCTCCTTGAGGGAGCGCCGCCCCATGAACATGAAGAACACCCGCAGATTTTCCAGGATGCGCCGCCAGTCCCGGGCGAAATACATGGCGCAGGCTGCGGACGGCGGCAGGCTCAGCCCGTAGACCAGGGCCGGCAGTTGCCCCAGGTGTTCCGCAGCCAGCCAGACCTGTCCTCCCCAGCACAACCCGAACAGCGCCAGTCCGAAGGCAATCTGGGCGGTTTCGTACTGGTAGCGGCCCCTGGCCAGCCGCAGGGCCAGAAACCCGGTCAGCCGGAAAGGCACCACGCTGTTCAGCCACCCCCAGACAGCCAGGGGCAGTATCAGCCCCATGGTCAACAGGCTGCGCGTCATGAACCGCAGCACCTGCCCCGGCGAATAACGCAGTGTCAGGTGATAGTCCCGGATGCCCCAGCGCTCGCAGTGGCGTTCGAAGCGCTCCAGCAGCGTCCTGATGGATTCCAGTTTTTCCGGATCCTCGCGGCGCAGATAGGCCAGCTTCTGGTCCAGCTTTTTCCAGGTGCGAAAGCGCATGCTGAGCGTGGTTTTCCGGTAGCGCCCCCGGCGCAGGGCGAAGAACCTCTCCATCTGCCGGAGCAGCCTCACATCCTCCCAGCTGTCGGTGTCCAGGGTGATTTCACCCAGGGACTTCCGCAGAGTTTCCGTGAGGAGCCGCACGGCCTGTTCCCCCTCGGGGCCCTCCAGTGAGACGGCCTGGGCAGGCGGCTCGATGGGCGGGGCTATGTTAACCAGCACCGTGGAGCGGAAGCGGCCCAGTTGGGTGAAGGTCAGGCCAACCGGCACCATGGCCGGCAGGCGGCCGTTATGCTCGGCGGCCCCCAGGGCAATACGGGCCGCTCCGGTTCGCAAGTCCTTCAGTCGGGCACCGTGGTGGCTTTCTCCCTCGGGGAAGATCAACAGCGCACCCCCCTGCCCCAGCAGTTCGTAGCAGGTCTCAAAGGCGTCCAGGTTGCGGGCGGTGTTCGAACCGGTATCCTGGCGGCGGTGCACAGGCACGGCCTGGATGATGAACAGGAACGGCCACAGCAGTGGATTCCTGAACAGACCGCTGCGTGCCAGGGGGTGCAGCGGACGTCTCAGGATCGACTGCAGGATCAGCGCGTCCATCAGGGCGCTGGGATGATTGGCGCAGAGAATCACCGGCCCCGAGACGGGGAAGTTTTCCCGGCCCGCCACCTCGCAGCGGCGGTAGAACGCCCAGACCAGCAGCTTGCAGAACCAGCGAAAGCCCAGCTGGAAGGGAATGCGGACGATCCGGCTGATCAGCCGGGGCAGCAGTCTGTGAGGTTTTACCTTCAATTCTTCTCCCTTTTCCGTTGGAATCTCCACCCCTGATTCCTGGATCATATTCCCCCCGGGGGCAATAGTACAGACCATCGCCGGGCAGGGCCCGCTGGCCGGGGGGATGAGCCGGATCGGTGCCCAAAGCGGCCCGGGCGGCGTTTAATATAAAATGAATACCGGAGCCTGAATGAACAGGATACGGAACAGTCCTGAAACAGGGAGAGGATTGTCATGAGAAAGCTGTGGCTGATGGTGATGGTGGCCGTGGCGGTTGTGGGCCTGGTGCTGGCCTTTCTGCCCGCCGGTGCCGAAAAGGCGGTGGGGTGCCAGGCGGTCCCCCCGGAATACATGAAAATGAAAAACCCGGTGAGCCTGGACGAGGATCTTGCCCGGTACTACCAGAAGCAGTTCCTAACCAAATGCGCGCGCTGCCATGGCGAGGACGGAGCCGGCGGATCACCGGAGGACCAGGCGCAGCAGTACCCCCCGGCGAACTTCACCAGCAGCGGGTTCATGGCCAACTGCACTGACGGGCAGCTGTTCTACCAGATCGAGAACGGCGGCGAGGGGCGGGGCGACATGCCGGCCTTCGGCAAGGGCTCCGCGGTGGGCTGGAGCGAGGAAAAGATGTGGGGCATGGTGTCCTACCTGCGAACCATCGCCGGAATGGCCCGCTGAGGCTGGAACCAGTCTCGGAAAAAACTCTGTGGGGCTGGTGAACCCCTTCACCCCAGTACGGGTCAGTACGGGTGATAACATGTGCATACAATACCAGCCCTGAATTCAGGGGCAGGGCACCCCGGCCCCTGCCGGGGAACGCCGGAGGGCCACTCCCACCGGCCCGCCGGAGGCACATGCGTGTTTGTTGTTGTTAAGATGGCTGGCAGTTTCGGTGCGGCCTGGGCAGAAGCCCGGAGGGCCTCAGGCCCGCAGCCGGGCCTCCAGTTCATGTTCCAGCCGCTTGATGATCTTGCCGCGCACCTTGCCCACCTCGTTGTCCGTCAGCGTCCGGTCGTCCGCCTGGTAGGTCAGGGCGAAGGCCAGTGATTTTCTGCCCTGGCCCACCTGTCCGCCTTCGTACAGATCGAACAGCTCCACCTGACGCACCAGGGGGCGTCCGGTCTGGGCTATCAGGTCCCGCACCGCCTGGGCCGGGGTGTCCGCCGGGACGATGAACGCCAGATCCTCATACACCGGGGGATGCAGTGACAGCGGGGTCATCTGCTTGTCCTCGCGCCACATTTCTATCAGCAGTGGCAGGTCGAGCTCCAGCGCGCATACCGGCTGCCGGGGCAGTCCAAAGGAATCGGCGACCCCCGGATGAAGCTCTCCCAGCACACCCAGTTCGCGGCCCCGGGCCACCAGCCGGGCCGAACGGCCCTTGTGATAGGCCCCAGCCAATCCCCCGGTGCTTTCCGGGGCGCGCTCCCAGGCAGCATCCGTTATTTCCAGCCCTTCCAACAGGGCCTCGGCCACACCCTTTATGTCGAAGAAGTCATACAACCCTCCGCCATTCTGGGCCTCGGCCTTTCCGCCGGAGGAGCTTCCCTCCTGCCAGTGTTCGGGTGTGCGGGGGCCGGTGAGCAGCACGCACAGCCCGGGGGTCTCACGGGGGAGCTTTTCCCCGGGTGCGGGGTGGAACAGTGCGCCTACCTCGAAGATGCCAACCCGGCGGGAAAAGCGCAGGTTGTTCCGGGCGGTATTCAAAGCCTCCGGCAAAAGCCGCCGCCGCAGGTGCGCCCGGTCGGCGGCCAGGGGATTGAGTAGCGAAAGGTACTCCTCCGCGGGGGGGCTCCCGCCGCCGGGATAGAGCCGGCCCGCGTCCTCCAGGGACACAATGGAATAGGTGATGATTTCGTCCAGCCCGCAGCCGGTGAGGATGTCCCGGACCCGCTCGGTGCCGTCCAGCCGGGTGTTGCGGCGCTGGGGGGGGATTTCGTCGGCCATCCTGGTTTCCGGCATCCGGTCGTAGCCGTAGATACGGGCGACCTCCTCCACCAGGTCGGCGGGCATGGATATGTCCAGCCGGTGGCTGGGCGGAGTGACCAGCAGCACCTCGCGGCCCCCGCCTCCGGGGCCCCCCTGGCCCGAACTGCCGGTGGTCACGCTGAACTCCAGGGCCTCCAGGATTCTGATGATGTCGGCCCGGGGGATCTCCATGCCCAGCAGACGGGTGATGAACACCGGATCGAGCATGATCTGCTCCTGGGCGCGGGGCGCCGGATACAGGTCGCCGTATTCGGCGCGCACCTTGCCTCCGCAAAGCTCGGCGATCAGGTGCGCGCAGCGCAGACCGGCGTCCAGGCACAGGCCGGGGTCCAGCCGCTTGCCAAAGCGGTCAGATGCCTCGGTGCGCAGCTTCAGGAGCTGGCTGGTGCGGCGGGTGTTCAAAAACTCGAAGTTGGCCGTTTCCAGCAGAACGTGGGTGGTGACCTCGGAAATTTCCGATTCCAGCCCGCCCATTACCCCGGCGATGGCCACCGGGCCGCCGCCATCGGTGATGAGCTGCATCTGGTCGTCAAAGGTGCGCTCAACGTCGTCCAGGGTTTTCATCTTCTCCCCGGCGGCGGCCCGCCGCACCCTGATCAGCGGCTTTTCACCGGATTTCACGCCGCGCAGCTTGTGGTAGTCAAAGGCGTGCAGGGGCTGGCCCAGCTCCAGCATCACATAGTTGGTGGCGTCCACTACTGCGTTGATGGGCCGCATCCCGGCGCGCAGCAGATGCTGCTGGAGCCAGAACGGCGAGGGGCCCACCCGGATGCCCTCTATCAGAAGGGCCGTGTAACGGGGGCAGAGCGCGGGGTCTTCGATCTCCAGGCGGATGAACGATGGATCGGCCGATATGGAAACGCCCTCCCGGCTGCCTTTTTCCATGATGGAGCGGTCCAGGGGCCTGCCGGTGAGCGCGGCGGTCTCGCGGGCGATGCCGTAGACGCACATCAGGTGGGCGAAGCTGCCCTTGATGTCGAACTCCAGCACATGGTCGCCCAGGTAGTCCCTCAGGGGCGCCCCCACCGGAGCGTCTCCGGGCAGGATCATGATCCCCTCGTGACTGTCGCTCAGTCCCAGTTCCTTCTCCGAGCAGACCATGCCCTCGGAGGGCACCCCGCGGATCTTGCTGGGCTTCAGCCGGATCTTGCGGACCACATCGCTGTAACCGTCAATCAGTTCCGCGCCCGCCCTGGCGAAGGCCACCCGGTAGCCTTCCGGCGGCAGGGGGTCGTTTATGTGCCGCACCAGGTTTGGCGCCCCGGTTACCACTGTCAGGGGGGCGTCGGCTCCGTAGTCCACCGCCACCAGACACAGCCTGTCGGCATCAGGATGCGGAGCCACCGACCGCACATGGCCCACCACGATTGTTTCGGGGTCCCAGTCCCCGCCGATGGATTCCACGGACTCCACTTCCAGGCCGGCAACGGTGAGACGCTCGGCCAGTTCTTCCGGTGAAAGGGTGGGCTCGACATATTCGGCGAGCCATTTCAGGGGGACGCGCAGGGCCATATTCTTTCCGGTTGTTTATATCGTTTCAGTGCAGGTTTCAGTAAATCCGCCAGCGGGATACAGGCCCCAGGGGCCTGGCCGGTGGCGTTTTCAGCGGATTGTCCGGCAATCCGCCAGCTCATATCTGTTCTTCGTTTGTGGCGCCTGGATCGGGTTTTACCTCCGGGCTACTGCGGCCCGTCTCCCCCACGTCCAGGCGGTCCAGCAGGACCGCATCATCTCCGGAGAGCAGGTACACCAGCGTTTCCTTCAGTTCCGCCCGTTCCATGATCACCCGGTAGGTCAGAATGGCCCGTGAGCCCGACTCGCCGCCGCCGATCACCTGCCGCATGCTGGTCGCCATCAGTCGGTGTGCCTGGTAGGGCCCGAAGTTCTGCTCCAGTGATACCAGCAGTCCGCGCAAGGCCTCCGCTGACATCCCGGCCCGGAATTTATCCGAGGCACTCCGGTGTATCTCGTCATACCTGCCGGCTTTTCTCAGCCGGTAGAACTCTTCGGCGGCCTCTTTGGCCCGGTTGGCACTCAGGCCGCCCGTAATCACCTGGCAGGACGACGCACCCAAAAGCAGTACGGAACACAGCAAAACTCCAAAAAGCAGCGTCCCGGATAACCGCAGTATAGCCTGCCGCAGTATAGCCTGCCGCAGTATAGCCTGCCGCAGTATAGCCTGCCGCAGTGGTGCCAGCCCTGTCGGCGGCGGTACGGCTCTCCGGGTGTGTTGGACAGGGTCCTTCATGCTTGAGATACCGAATAAACCGCCTGCCGGACTCCGCCCTCTCTTCGCAGCCCCGTTGTCCGGGATCAAAACTGCCTCAGGAACCGCAGGTCGTTGCCGTAGAAATACCGGATGTCCTCAATTCCATGCTGGAGCATGGCCGGGCGCTCCACGCCCATCCCGAAGGCGAATCCGCTCCACTCCGCCGGGTCGTATCCGCCGTTTTTCAGTACCACCGGGTGCACCATGCCCGCCCCGGCGATTTCCAGCCAGCCGGTGTGCTTGCAGACCCGGCAGCCCTGGCCCTTGCACAGGATGCAGTCCATGTCCACCTCCACCGAGGGCTCGGTGAAGGGGAAGTAGCTGCCACGGATGCGCATGCGGCGGCCCTCGCCATACATTTTCTCGGCGAACTGGCGCAGGGTGCCGATGAGATCCGTCATGCGGATGTTGTGGCCCACGGCCAGGCCTTCGATCTGGTAAAACTGATGCTCGGAGCGCGGGGTGATCTGCTCGAAGCGGTAGCACTTCCCCGGCAGGATCACCCGGATCGGGTCCGGGTGGTACTGGCGCATGCAGCGGATCTGTCCGGGGGATGTGTGGGTGCGCAGCACCACCTCATCGTTCACCCAGAATGTGTCCCACATGTCCCGCGCCGGATGGTAGGGCGGAATGTTGAGCAGGGTGAAGTTGTTTTCGTCCGTTTCCACCTCCGGTGCTTCATACACCTGGAAGCCCATCTCCGCGAATATCTCGCGGTAGTTTCGCATGGAGCGTGTGCTCAGGTGCAAATGCCCCGGCGTGAGGGGGCGGCCGGGCAGGGTGATGTCCACCGCCTCGTCCAGCGAAGCCTCCAGTTCCCCGGCCAGGATCGAATCCTGCCGGGTCTGGAAGGCATCCTCCAGGGCTTTCTTGACCTCGTTGCCCCGCCTGCCTGCCAGGGGGCGTTCCTCCGCAGACAGGTTGCCCACCCCACGCAGCAGCGTGGTCAGGCGGCCCTTGCGACCCAGGTACTCGCGATACCAGTGGGGCAGTTCGGCAGAGTTGTTAAGGGCTTCCAGGGCCTTGAGGCCTTCCTGCTGGAGAGCGTCCAGTTCTTCCAGGTTCTGCATTTCAGTTTATCCGGGACTATCCACGTCTGTAGGGGAGCCGGGTTGATCCGGCAGGATTGGTTAACCTTTCTACAAAATAACAACATATATCGGAAAGCATGGAAATGGGCAATATGGCAACCGGGGAATTATATGCGGCCGGGGTCTGGCGATGCGTTGCAGGCGCTTCAGGAGCCGGGGTTAAGCTCTGCGCCGCAGTGCTTGCAGTGCAGTGCGTCGTAGTCGTGGCCCTCCAGGGAGCACTGGGGGCAGGCCTGGGTGCTAATGGGCTGTTCTTCGCGGGAGGCCTGCATGAGGCCCGCGGAAACAATCCCTGTGGGGACGGCGATGATGCTGTAGCCCAGGATCATCAGGAACCCCGCCACCACCTGGCCTGTGACCGTTTGCGGCGCTATGTCCCCGTATCCCACGGTGGTCATGGTCACAACGGCCCAGTACATACCCCGGGGGATGCTGGTGAATCCGCTCTGATCGCCCTCGATAAGGTACATCAGCGTACCCATGATCAGCGCCACGAACAGCACCGAGAGCAGGAACACCGTTATTTTATATCGGCTGTGGCGCAGGGCCTGCAACAGCATGTCTCCCTGCTCGATGTACTGGGCCAGTTTGAAAACCCGGAACACCCGCAACAGCCGCAGTATCCGGATCACCAACAGGCCCTGGGTGCCGGCGAATACCAGCGAAAGATAGGTGGGCAGCACGGCCAGCAGATCCACCACTCCGAAGAAGCTCAGGGCGTAGCGCATGGGCTGGCCCACCGAGATCAGCCGCACTATGTACTCCAGCGTAAACATTACGGTGAAAGCCCACTCCAGGGTCAGCAAGAACTCTCCGTGCCGGGCGGAGATGCTGTCCACGGTTTCCAGGCTGACGGCCAGCACGCTCAGCAGAATCGCCGCGATCAGCCCCACATCGAAGGCCTTGCCCAGCCGCGTGTCCGCCTCGAATATTATCTCGTGCAGGCGGTTGCGCCACGGGGTCAGGTGCGCCGGGGGGCTTTTTCTTCTGCGGCGGCGGGGCCTGGGGGGATTGGGTGCGGCCTTGCTCATGTTTTTGCTGCCTTTCGGGTGCATATAAAACCTGCCGGAGTCCGGCGTGTGTCTGACCGGTGCAATCCTAGCCGATACCACGCCCAATGGAAACCGGACGGGGGGAGATAGACCACCCTCTGCCTAAACACCCCATCCCTTCCGCAGGCTTGCGCCTGCTCCCTCCCCTCCCCGCGTTGCAGGGAGGGGGAGCTTGGCTTGATGGTTCGAGTTGGGTTGTTGTCCCCCTGCGCTGTGTTATTGGTTCGCATCGGCAG
>JAOUPZ010000116.1 GCA_029879595.1 Deltaproteobacteria bacterium
CGCCCGTCATGGACCGGCTGGCGGCCAGTTCCGCCTCCACACGCCTTTATACCCACGGCCCGTATGTGGGGCTGCCCGGAAAATCCGATATCGGAGGCTCGGAGGTAGGCCACATGACCATGGGCGCGGGGAAAATCGTGTCCCAGGGGCCCACGCGCATAAAAAACCTCATCGCCACGGGCGAACTTTTCCGGGGGGATGTAATGCGGACCTGCGTATCACGCTGCCTTGATAACGACGCCCCGTTGCACCTGCTGGGACTTTTATCGGATGGCAATGTACACAGTCACATAGATCATTTTGAGGCCGTTATCAGACATGCCGAGGATTGCGGCATCAGAAGGGTCCATCTGCACGCCCTGCTGGACGGAAGGGATGTGGCCTACCAGTCCGCGGAAATCTACCTGGAACGCATGGAAGCCCTGTTCCGTGAAATAAACGGCCGCCATTCCGGCTGGGACTACTCGATAGCCAGCGGAGGCGGACGAGAGGTAATCACCATGGACAGGGACAACAACTGGGACAAGGTCAAGCTTGGCTGGGATACCCATGTCCTGGGGCAGGCCGGACACGACTTCGGCTCCGCTGGTGAGGCTTTGGCGCACTTCCGCGCCGCCATGCCCGATGCTGCCGATCAGGATCTGCCCCCTTTCGTCATCAAGCGTGACGGAAAGCCCGTGGGTGAAATCCTGGACGGCCATGTGCTGTTGTTCATGAACTTCCGCGGCGACAGGGCCATGGAGTTTTCCCGGGCCATGCTGGAGGAAGACTTTAAGCACTTCGACCGTGTCCGCCGCCCCCGGGCCCTGTTCGCCGGAATGTCCGTTTACGACGAGGACACTGACCTGCCCCCCCTGAGACTTGCCACCCCGCCGGCGGTTGAAAACCCCTTTGGCAGGCGTCTGCTGGACCTGGGGCTGCGTCAGTTCCGCCTGGCGGAAACCCAGAAATACGCCCATGTCACTTTTTTCTTCAATGGCGGTTATCGCGAACCGCTTGACGCATCCCTGGAGGACTATCTGCTTATTCCCTCCGACAAAATCGCATCCTTCGCCCAGGCACCTCGGATGAAAGCCCATGAGATCGCGGCCCGTGCCGTTGAGCTGATCAAAGGCGGACGGCACGACTTCGGGCTGATCAATTTCGCCAATGCGGACATGGTGGGCCATACGGGGGACTTCAACGCTGTCATAAAGGCCGTGGAGGCGGTGGATGCGGCCCTGGGCGAGATAGTTTCGGCACTTGAACAGGCGCATGGCATAGCCATTATCACGGCTGATCACGGCAATGCCGATGAGATGCTGTTCCTCAACCCCGTCACCGGCCGCAGCGAACCCAATACCAAGCACTCCATCAATCCGGTGCCCGCCCTTTTGTACGACCCGGCCCGCCCGGGCGGACCGGACTACACGTTCCGCGTATTTGATCCCGAAGCCCCGCTGACGCTGGCCAATCTGGCGGCCACGCTGTTTATCCTGCTGGGCCTTGAACCCCCGCCGGATATGGAGCCATCCCTGTTCCAGCTGGAATGATTGCCTCGGGGCGCCGTTGTGATAAGTTTTTCAACGATACACCTGTATACAGGCAGAAACAGACTTGCAGCAACACGCAGACGGATACACGCAGATTTGATTGTCTATTTGTGTTTGAGATCAAAACATCGACTGGAGCATATCAATGATGGAAAACAATCTCGGTGAAAGAGCCCAGGCCAGCCTCAAGGCGCTGTCCTCCAACAGCTATCCCGGCAGGGGAATCATAATCGGTGCCTCCGACAACGGAGACTCCCTCATCCAGGCCTACTGGATCATGGGCCGCAGTCCCAACAGCCGCAACAGGGTCTTTGTACAGGAACAGGGCCGGCTGATGACCAGACCTCTTGATCCGGCCAAGATGGAAAACCCCGAACTGGTGATATACACGGCCATGGACACCGCCGCCGACACCGCATCCAGCCGCGCGGGAGGAGCCCCGGCCAAACCCTGGCATGTGCTCAGCAACGGCGACCACACGGACACCATCACGGAAGCACTGAATGCCGGTCATTGTTATCCCAGGGCCCTGCGCACAAGAAACCACGAGCCCGACGGGCCGCATTTCACCCCCCGGATTGCCGGGGCCATTCATGCCGCCACCGGGCAATCCTGGCTGGGCATTCTAAAGGCGGATCCTGACGACTCATCCCGCTCCTTGCGTCAGTTTTTTGAGTTTGAAGCGCTGCCGGCTGGATTTGGGTGGGGTATCACAACCTATCAGGGAGACGGCAACCCGCTGCCTTCCTATTCAGGAGAGCCCCGCCTGTATCCCCTGGGCGGAACTCCCGACGAGATCCTGAACCTCCTCTGGGATCATCTGGACAGCGACAACCGCATTTCCCTGGCCCTGAAGGTGATACAACGCGGTTCCGGCGCGTCCGATATTCTTATCCGGAACAAATATGCCTGAACCGCGCCTGGATACCTGCCCATCCCCCCACCAGCCTTAAAAGGAATGCAGTCTGGTGGGCCTTTGGTATCTGGCGTCTTCCTGCCTTGCGGGTATATCAGCCGCCAAAATAATATGGCCGCAGGAGGCAGGACTTTATCAAACTTATTTTATCTTTTTATTTATTTCTACTATTTTTTAGCTATTGCTTAAATACTAAAGAAAAGTTTTTTCCTTTATTAAAGGCTGCTGACGTTATTTCAGACTATCAAATCAGTTGATGACGTGAGAAATCTTCGAAAAACACATAAAAACATTTGTACCCTCAATTATTTTTATATAAGTTTAATGAAGACATAAATATTTGTCTGCGATAATTTGGGGGGGAGCGGCTTCCAGCATATTCAGCATAAATGCCACCCAGGGACCGTTCGGAAGCATTCACAATCTAAATGAACCACTGGCTTCACGGGATAATCTTAATATAAACAGTCAATTTTTATATGTCTTGAAAAAGTAGGAACTTAAAGAATTACGGAATTTAACATCCTGATATTTCCTGCAAAAACAAACACCTATGACAACAGCGGCCAAAACTGATGATGATTTTTTGATAAACTCTTTTAAAAGCCCACAATCTATACTGAGATTCTTCACGCTAGTTAAAAAATACTGTAAAATTACTGCATATTTAAATTTGATAATAGACTCACTAAGGAGAAGCGAGTGTTGCGGGAAGACCGAACGGAAGGAGCAACCGTGAAAAAGTTTAATGATGTTATTGAAAGAATTGAATATCTCCGCAATTTCATAGGATTAAACAAAAGCCGTTTTTCCTCTGAAATAGGAATGAAGCCACAAACCTATAATAACTTCATTGGGTCACAGGGCAGTAAACCCAACATAGAACTTATTTCGGGAATCGTTAACACCTTTGGTGTGAATCCCAAATGGCTTCTGAACGGGAACGGTCCCATATTCGATGAGGAACTTCGGCCCCAGAGCCGGGAAAAACCCACAGGTTACAAGGAAGGCGCCGGCATTCAATATGGCCATGTCCGTGAGGAAATGACCAGGCTCTCCCAAAACCTGGATCAGGATGAACTGGAAAATCTGCAGTCGGAGTTGAAATCCCTGGAACCCAGACTGCTTTCCCTGGAAAGTCACCTGAGAAACATGGAGCGTGTTCATCTGCCCCTGCATGAACAGGTGATCTCATTTTTTAGAAAGTTCTACGAGGTAGAGCCCCTGGTGGCTTTGGCCGAGTTCAAGATCACGCTGGAAAGAATCGAAAAGCACATCGAAAATAAAAGCAAGTCCTCCAAGAAGTGAATCCCCTTAAACGGGGATTCACCCCCCTCTGCTGCAACGGTCCGCATCGGTCTTTTATAGCGGGTGCATGTCCTGATTCCCTCTTCTGAGTTGTTTGCCTTCCCCAGAACGAGTGTGCAACGGCGAGCTAGGCGATAAGTTTGGTCCTGCGGCGCAGGAAATCCACCAGCAGATACTTCCCCAGCCTCTCAGGATGGCTGTAAAAGGCCCTGCCGCTGTTTATGCGCACCATCCTCTCCACGAAATCCTTCAATATCGGATTATCGTCCAGCATGAACACGTTGATGACGATTTTTTCGCGGGTGCAATAGGACACCTCCTGCAAGGTGGCCTCCAAGATATCAGGGGGAATGGCTCCCATGAATCCGGGCCATTGTGCATTTGTGAAGCCGTCAATATGGGTAGCGGTGGGTTGCCCGTCGGTGATCATTATCACCTGCCGGTTGCCTCCGGGAGCCCTTTTGAACAGTTTCCTGGCCAGGAGAAGCCCCTCCTGGATGTTTGTGAAGGGGTCGCTGGGGTCCCAGGTGGCTTCAGCCAACTGCCCCGCGTCAATCTCGCGGGCGCGGGTGGAAAAACCGAGCGTGAAATACCTGTCAAACGGATACCTGGTTCGGATCATGTGATCCATGGCCAGAGCCACCTTCTTGGCGGCCGGAAAACGCCCCTCCCTGGACATGGACCAGCTCATGTCCAGCATGAGCACGGTGGTGGTGCGGGTGCTTATCTCCTCCTGGTGGATCTCGAAGTCCTCCATCTCCATGGTCACTTTCTGATTGGCTTTCCCCCTTTCTGATTCCGCGCCTGAGTGCCCAGCACCCCCTCCCCGTATGATTGCGTTTTTCAGGGAGTTCACTATGTGCACATTGAAAGGAGCCCCGAACTCATAGCGGATGCTCTCCTCCCGGACATGCCCGGAGGTTCCCTTCTCGTTGGTGGGATGGGCGCCTGTGAAACCCTTGCGCAGAGAGTTGTATATCTCCATCAGGGCCTGCTGGCTGATCTTGCGGGACCCCCTGGGAGTTAGCCGTATCCGGCCATCAGCCGAGCTGATCATTCCGGATTTCTCCAGCATCTGCGTTATCCCGGCCAGCATCATCACGGACTGAGCGGCCCTTTCCCCCAGTTCCTCCCGCATCTCTTCCGCTGAAATATCCCGGAAGTTGCCGATCTTAAACATTTCCGACATTTCAGTGAGTGCCTTGAAGCGATGCATGGCCACCAGTGCCTGTTCAAAATCAAGGGATTCAGGCCCCTGGAACTGCCGGCCGTAACGCCTAATGAATTCTTCCAGTTCTGCTATGTCCTCCCGGCGCTGTAACAACTGCTCAAAAAGATGCCGGGCCTCCCCTGATAGATAGGCGTGGCCGTCCGCATAATCGGCCAGGGCCTGGAGAGCTGGCCCCACACGGTAGGTTATGGGCGGCGAGCGTGGGGATTGTTTTTCAGGGGGGGCAGAATACATCCAGGGCAGCGAGCGCATCGCCTCTTCACGAATGTGAAACTGGGGATGGATGCTCCCCAGGGCCTCCCTGGCGTTGTTTATTTCAATATCAACCAGCGTTTCGATTTTTTCCGCTATTTCCTTCAAAGCGCTGTTGAAGTTTACGTCCTGAAAGGCCTGCTGTCTTTTATTGCGCAGCTGCTGGATAAGTTCATCGGCCCCCATAACATGCAGGTCGATATCCCCGAATTCCATGCCATGGCGCTGCATCCATTCCAGGGCTTCCTGGGCGGTAAGGCTCCAGTTCATGTTCCTTACCAGTTCATCAAACATTCGTGCCGCCAGTTCATCCTGCCGGCCCTCATGCCAGATCGGAAGCTCCTTCCACTTGCTGTATCTTATTGGTTTCATTGTATATGGTCCTGCCTTCGACAACTTCCCGGGAAATTTTCCGGTTGACGTGCAAACCCTCCAGGAGAAACTCGACCGCCGCGGCCAGCTCCCCGGCCGATTCCCCCAGTTCCAGTACCTCCAGGGCCGGTTTCAGCCCTTTCAGCCGTCCCACCAGTGGCACATAATCCCGGGCCGGGGCCAGGGCTGATACCTCCACCCAGGACCCGTCATTGAATCCCGTCACCAGTGGTTCCAGTTTCTGCCAGCCTTTCTCCCCGGTCAGCAGATACTCCGCAAAGACCCTTTCCACGGCTCTTCGGGTGAGCTTTTCCACTATCAGGGCCGGGGTTTCCTCAGTAACCGCGTATTCCAGTTCCAGTTTGCCATCAGTGGTGGAAACCACGGCAGCCAGATCGCTGATGCGGGGCACAATTTCCGGTTCACCGCAGCGGATGGCCCGTTTTTCAGCCGAGCTGATCATGGACTCCATATTGCTGATGGACATGCGCACGCTCACGCCGGAAGTCTGGTTGATATCGCTGGAAAGGCGGGCCTGCATGGTCAATTCGGCCAGTATGTCCTTCATAAAACCGGTGACCCTGACCGGGCGGCCATGCCGCTGCTGCTGCGGCACCTCCTGATCGATGATTCTTTTCTCCAGTCTTCTGTTCAGCGGATAGTGCGTGCGGATATGGGCCGAGTAGCGATCCTTCAGCGGGGTGATTATCCTGCCCCGGCTGGTGTAGTCCTCCGGGTTGGCCGTGGCCACCACCAGCACATCCAGCGGCAGGCGCAGCTTGTACCCCTTGATCTGCAAGTCGCGCTCCTGGAGGATATTGAACAGCGACACCTGCACCTTCTCGGACAGGTCCGGCAGTTCGTTGATGGCGAAAATCCCCCTGTTGGCCCGGGGCACCAGCCCGAAATGTATTGTCAGTTCATCGCTGAGGTATCTCCCCTCCGCCACCTTGATGGGATCAATTTCACCGATCAGCTCGGCAGCCGTGGTATCCGGAGTAGCGAGTTTTTCCGCGTAGCGTTCCTGGCGCTTTATCCATTCTATCTCCAGGGCATCACCGTTTTTTGCCAGCAACTCCTTTCCCAGCCTGCTGATGGGAGCCAGGGGGCTGTCGTTCACCTCGCTCCCGCGGATCACCGGAATCTCCTCATCGAGCAGATTCACCAGGGACCGGATCAGCCTGGTCTTGGCCTGGCCGCGCTCGCCCAGCAGTATCACATCGTGGCCGGAGAGCACGGCGTTTTCCAACTGGGGCAGCACGGTCTCCTCGTATCCGATAATGCCTGGAAATATATCCCCGCCCGTTTCCATGGCCGCTATGAGGTTGGCCCTCATCTCCTCCCTCACCGTCCGGCAGACGTATCCCTCGTTTTTCAGATCACCCAGGGTCTGGGGCTTGCTTTGGGTTTTAATACGGGACATGGCAGGCTTTAAATATTGGCAAGTGTTTGTTTCAGCATTTTATTTGCTGATTTTCCCTGGCGGGCCAAAGCAGCTCCAGGGCCAGTTGAAGCCGCTCCCGACAATGTTGCCAGGATGAGTTTTCCCTTTTTCGACGGTTCCGCCGCGTTTTGCCCCGCTCCCCGGCGGACGCCGTAATGTTCCAGGAGGCGTTTCTGCATTGCCGTGGCTTATATTTGTTTATACCAGCATCACTGACCTCGGGAAACACAAGGTCCGCCGGCTCCCTTTGCCGCGTAATCAATCCTTCGTGGCGGACTGCATTTCCTTTACAAAGGCTTCCAGTTCCTGCCACCGTTCGGTTTGGGTCTGCTCAAACCACTCCATCGCGGCCTGTTCCTCCCGCTTTTCCAGATGTCTCATGCCAAAACGGGTCAAAATGCGGTTCATCCTTTCGAACACACCCCGGGGCCGCTTGTAGTCCTCCCAGTATCTGTCCTCGGCCACGCGCCACAGAAAGCTCCTGAACTCGCCCCTGTCCAGCCCCGGGTGCAATCCTGCCAGACCCGCCAGGCTTTCGCCATGTTCCACAAGCGTCCTGTCCAGTTCAGCTGAAAGCCCGTCCCATTCCCGCAGCAGTTGTTTATCCAGAAACATTTCACTCAGCAGGTGGGCAGGAAAAAACCTCTTCAGACCTGGGGTGTCGCTTGCTTCCTGAAGCCTTTCCCGCAGATTGCGCGCCCCGGATTGAAACAGAAGCCCGGCGTGAAAGCGGGAGTCTACCTGATGGTGGTGCCTCAGCCCCTGGAGCAGTTCCTCCGGATGGAAACCACGCCCGTTAAGCCGGTTTTCCAGTTGCAGGGGCTTTATACGCCGGGAAAACATCCCCAGCAGATCCGGAGCCACCGCCCCCATTTTAAAGGCTCCAGGTGCCGGCCCGGTACATGCGAGGTGTCCGATGATGTTCATGCCATGAATTATAGCAGATTTTCCCCTCCTGATTCCTCCCCCTGGGAAAGTTTGCCGCTTTTCCCCCGACGGTTCCTCTGGGCTGGAAGCCCATATTCAAATAAGCACCGGCTTTTGTTATAATTAAGAGATATGAACCGGCAACAAAGATACATAACCTGATGTTTCTGCGGAGTTATTCCTATGCAAAGAACCAGCGCTACCAGAAGGGAATATCTGCTGCTGGCCGGCCTTTGGGCCACGGTTTTTACTCTGGCCGCCCTTCTGCAGTTCACCGGTTGGAATGAGCAGGCCCGGGCCGCTGGAACCCAAATCCTGCTTTCTGACTTTGAAAGCGCCACACCCGGACTCAGCACCAGCCCTGAAAACCCGCTGAACGGTTATTTTTACGGCTATGACGACAGCTCCCGAAACGGAGGCTCGACCCTGAACGAACTACAGGGGGCCAAGAGCGGTTCACCCATTTCCCCCCAGGCCGACCCCGGTCAGGGCGCCAATGGATCGGACGGTTATCTGCGGATTACGGGGAAGGTTACCGAGGACTTCGACTGGGGATACGCCGGGGCGGGGCTGTGGTTCTTCCAGGATCACCGGGCATTCGATCTTTCTGATTACAGGGGCATCCGGTTTTCCGTGCGCGGCGACGGGACAGA
>JAOUPZ010000471.1 GCA_029879595.1 Deltaproteobacteria bacterium
GAGCCCTGGAATCCATCTCCTTGGTAAACTCCAGATAGACCTGGCGCAGTCTCGCCTTTTCGCGCTCCATGCCGAAGGAAGCCTGGAACTGCTGCAATACTTCTTCCGTCTTGGATAACAGGGGCTGGAATATTGTCGATATCTGTTTGTATGCAAGTGGATTGCGGCACTGGCCCAGAAGCTCTATATAGTAGCGGAATACAAAATAGGAAACCCCGTTGACCAGATAGTTCTGCAGATAAAGATCCTTCACCAGTTCTTCATCAGTTATTTCGAATGTTTCCTCCATGGTGTTCTTTGCGCTGGGGTCGGGCCGCCCTTTCAGCCTGCCAAACCTGAACATCTGGTAGGAACCGCAAAACAGGTCTATCTCGGTTTTCAGGAAGGATATTTTTGCCTGGACTTCCTGCAACCCTGCTTCCGGTTCCATGTTTTGCAGAAAATAGGCGTAGCGTTCCTCAATCCAGTTTGATTCTTCCGCATAGTACCCGATCATCTTGAAAGTCAGCTTTTTAACCAGCCCATCAACGTAGAAATCGAGTCCCTTGCCTTTGTCCCTGACCTGTTTGCTGACGTTCAGAAATTTAAGCGGATTATATGCGATGACCACGCCGTCCTGGTTTTCACCCAGCGACGGAGGATTGCCCCGGTCTTCTGTGTCTATTCGCTCAGGCCATTCCTCCGGAGCCGTCCCGGAGTTCTTGACTGCGTCCAGAACGCTGTTATAGGCCAGCAGCATGCTGTTTTTCAGTGTTTTTTCAACCAGAGACAATGCGGAGCGGGTGGCTTCCATCTGTTCTTCAAGGCCCCGTTCCTTGAAGATGTTTTCCAGCCCTCCTTTTTTGGCGTTGCGGATCTTGTTGTACCACGCATACCGGCTCCCCAGCCAGTTATAGGCCTCCTTGGAAAGATGGGCCAGAAACCTCCCTTCCCTTTCCATAAAGACTGGTTGGTCATCTTCCGGCTTTTTGCCAAACATGGGCAGCCCAATTCTGATTGGTTCCAAACTTTTATTGCCAGCTGAACCTGTGGGTTACTGGCTTGTAATTTTTATCATGTTCTACCCAAAAAACGCACCTTTTTCTTCGAGGTGTTCCTTTGTCCGGATATATTCTGTCCGGTGGGATTGGTTGTACTTTTTTTTTGGATAAAACCTATTCCTCAATTCAAAAGCAAATTCCCTGCCCGTCTCGCATTAATATTAAAAAAAAATGTCTTTATCCGGTGTTTAGAAAAATGGCCACATTTTCCCGTCGTGCCAATTTTGCCATCCGCTGCCCCACGGATATCCTGCCAAATCACATCTCTGGTTATTTAAACGTATTAACGGCGGTTTTTCCTGCAAAAAGCGACAATGGGGAAATTTCCGCCTCCGGTAACATGATGAGCGGATTCTTGAAATTCCCAGCCTGCCGCGGTTTTGCAGAATTTTTGGGGTTTTGCCTTAATCGGAAGGGGCCTGCTGAACGGGTTCACCCAACCCGGCTTCCCCTGGGCCGGTTCTAAGTGAGAGCCTGCTCACTCTTGCCCCAGGGGCGGGAGTCATCTGCCGAATTTCTGATTGATCGCCGACAAAACGGATTTGAGGTCTTTTGGCCGGGCCTCCGCCGCCCCCTGGTTTTTCCCAGGCCCGGCACCATCCGCGACCCTGTTTCCGGAAGGTTTTCCCCTGCTGGGTCCGTCGGGTCGGCGCTTCTGTCCTGGCTGGCCGGCATGCGCTTTGGCGGGTGGCTTTTCGCCAGACTTCCCATCGCGCTGCTTCCCATCACGCTGCTTCTCATCGCCCTGTTTTCCGTCGCCCTGTTTTCGCATGGAAAGGGAAATCCTCATCCGTTCCACATCAACCGACACCACCCAGACCTGCACCGGCTTGCCCACCTGCACCACCTCACCGGGGTCCTTTACGAACCGGTCAGCCAGTTGTGAAACATGCACCAGCCCATCGCAATGCACACCGATGTCCACAAAGGCTCCGAAATGGGTGATGTTTGTTACGATGCCGTCAAGGGTCATGCCCTCCTTCAGGTGCCCGATTTCGGTGATGGCCTCGTTGAACCTTACCAGGTCCCTTGCCTCGCGCGGGTCGCGGCCCGGCTTGCGCAATTCCGTCAGGATATCATGCAGAGTGGGCAATCCTGCCTC
>JAOUPZ010000472.1 GCA_029879595.1 Deltaproteobacteria bacterium
AATGCTCCGGGAAATGGATGATCGCCACCTCCACCAGGGTCTGGTCGGCAATGTCCGCAGTTTCTGACTGATCGGGAAGATACACCATGGGCAGGCGGCGGTTGAGGGGAACCACCCAGGTCTCATCAAACTCCTTGCTGAGATGTCCCCGGACGCGTTCCCGGCGCCTTTTTACAACTTCCCGCACCCTGCCGTAGGGCCGGCCCCTCCGGGTGTCCGGCACCATGTCCACCATTACCCAGTCCCCGTCCAGCGCGCCGGCCACCTCGTGCGGGGGGATAAAGGCAGACTCGCCGCCCGTGGAGGGCTCGACAAAGGCAAATCCGTTGGGATGTGCGGAAAACAAACCGAGGAACCCTTCTTCCTGAGGAAACTCCACCGGGCTTTTGCGAACCTGCGGTTCCTGGGCTGCGGAAGGCCTGCTGCCGTTATCAGCCGGAGCTTTTTTACCGGCCGGAGTTTTGTTGCTGTGGGAAGCCTTTTCACTGCCCGGGGCCGCCCCACCGGTCCGGAGCACCTCGACTGCCAGAACAAACCGGTGTCCGCTGCGCAGCAGCGCGCCATTGGAAAGCATTTTTTCCAGGATGTCCCTCAGGTGTGTAGTCTGATTTTTCTTGATGCCCAGCGCCTGACGAATTTCCGTCAGGGAGGGCTTCCAGCCCGCGTTCTGTTTCCAGAGACTGATTATGCGTCGTGGTGTGGGTTTCAAATTTTTCCTTTGTCCCGTGTTGCGGGACTAAAATGCATCATCCTGGAGAATTTCCAGATGGGATGACACGCACTCCGAAAGCGAGCGGTAGTTGTAGCCCCCCTCCAGGGTGGAAACAAGTTTCCCGGCGCAACACTCACCGGCCAGGCGTTTCATTTCCCTTATCATTGCGTCATAACCCTTGACCGTAAGATTCATTGACGCCAGGGGATCATCCTGATGGCCATCAAACCCGGCTGATATGAGCACGAATTCCGGTTTATATTCCCTGAACATCGGTAGAAGTTGCTGCCGGAAGACCATCTCGTAATCATCGTCACCTGAATGGGGGTTCATGGCCACATTGACCGTATAGCCCCGGCCTTCGCCCCGCCCTCGTTCCTCCGGGAAGCCGGTGCCGGGAAACAGTGTCATGGGATTCTGGTGAATGCTGCAAAAGAATACGTCCTTTCTTTCCTCAAAGCTGTGCTGGGTGCCGTTGCCATGATGAACGTCAAAATCGAATATCAGTATGCGCTCATACCCCAGCCTGGTAGTGAGCCACTGCGCCCCCAGGGCTATGTTGTTGAAATAGCAAAAGCCCATCGCCCGGTCATGCTCCGCATGATGCCCGGGAGGACGACAGGCGAGAAAGGCGTTATCCAGGCTTCCACTGGCGACCTGCGTCACGGCGTCAATCATCGCTCCGGCTGCGTGCAGGGCCACGCGGTATGTTTCCTCGCTTATCACGCAATCCGGTGTGTCAAGGTACGGTCTGCCGGATAACGCTGCCTCCTCAACCCTTCTCACATATCCGGGGTCGTGTATGGGAGCCAGTTCCTCCATCACGGCCTGACGCGGGGTTTTGGCCTGCAGCCTTTCCAGCAATCCGCCGGTGCGCAGCGCTTCCATGATGGCCGACAGCCGGCCCGAATTCTCCGGATGTCCCCCTGTGTCATGACTGAGAAAAACCGGATCGTAGAAAAGACCTGTCTTCATTCTATCTCTTTGATCGCTTAAGGCATTAACAGTGCATTTATTTGAGTGGTTGTTTGAATGTTTGTTTGTTGGATTATCAGTTGGAATGTCTGTTGGTTTGAATATCTCTTAATATATATACATTGTGCCTGTTATGGTGTTTAAAGGGAAATAATACCGGCCGATGTCTGGTGATCGGGAGCAGATGATTTCCACTATATGAAATATTCCTTCTCAATTAAGCCGCAATGAGGGCAGATAAAAACTCCAGTCTGCCGCCCCGCAGCCAAAAGTCCCATAAATACAGTTTCAGTTTCTCCGAAGCGGCTTTAGAGCTTCCTGGACCCTATCTTTTATTGAGTTTAATTGAAACCGTGTTCTCCATGGGGCATACTTCACAAGCCATAAACTCAAATGATAGTTATCACTGTAGAAGCTATCTTAAAAAAACAATTACGCCTCCGGCGGGCCG
>JAOUPZ010000117.1 GCA_029879595.1 Deltaproteobacteria bacterium
CGAGACCGCCTTTTTTCATGAAATATATATATAAATTTAGCATGACATCACCCCTCGTGATTGTTTTTGTTGAAGATAATGAAAAGCGAATTAATATTGCTACAGAATGAAACCAATTTGAAAGCTTGTATTATATACCCTTTTTTGCCCTGAAAATAAAGAGCGCCGGGCAATATTTTTATTTTTTCCCGGCGGCAAGGGCGGCCTCAACTTGGGGTTTTTTTGGCTTTCCCAGGGCCAGCTGCGAATATCATCTGCTGCAATGTCAAATGGTTAAGCATTAATTCAACAACCTGAGTGATCAGGCCGGCTGTTGGCCTGTCCCCAAAACCACCGCCGGAAAATGGAGAAGCCTTTACGGGGATGATAGGATGATCTAAAAGACAAGCAACAGGCACCAGCCTCACGCACCTGCATCCTGCGCCAGTCTTTTGCGGGACCAGTGGCGGGCTCAACAGGCATGACGGAGCGCATGAAAATGAACGGCAAACCAATCCCCGCCGGTCCCGCTGCGGCCGGCAAACGGTGGCGCGTGGCGTCCAACAATATTCTGCTGGCACTGCTGCTGGTGCTGGCACTGGCCCTGTTGCCGGGCTGCCGGCGGCATGGCTTTCACGACCGCGAGGAAATGCAGGACCCGGCCAAAGTTGAAGAACGGCTGGCCGAAAAGGAAGTCGAGCTTGCGGAAGAGCTGAAGATCAGAACGGACGCACAGAAGGCGGCCTTCGATGATCTGGCATCCTACTCCAAGGGGGTGATCCGGCGCTGGATCGCGAACCGGCAGAAGATGCACGACGAGGTGGGGCGGGCCCTGAAGGACCCCGCGAATGAGGCCGGAATACTGGAAAACGCCTTTCGGGACATGGTGAAGAACAAGACCTCAGATGAGGAATGGAACACCATCATCGACAAGGCTGCGGCGCTTTATAAAACACTGGACGAAGACCAGAAGGAGCACCTGAGAAAGCAGCTTTCGCGCTGGCACAACTGGAACTGACAGCGCCAACGCCCCCGTGTGAAAACGCCGGACGCAGTCCGTGCCGGTGTCTGCCGGGGCTTTCTATCCACTGGCTTTGGCAAAAGCTGTTCAACTGCCTTGGCAAAAGGAGGACACCATGAACAGGGGTAACACACAAGCCCGGCGGCTGGCCGTGCTGGGAGCTTTGTATCTGCTGCTAGCCACGGGAGCGGCGGCACCGGCGGCGGGCCAGGAACTTTCCATCAACCCCCAGGCCACCATCCGCATGGTGCTGGAGCAGCATACGGGGAAAACCGTGGAAGTCACCCTTGCCTCGGGGGAAAAACTCAGCGGCAAGGTGGTCTCCGTGGGCCAGTTCGTGCTGCACCTTAGCCGGCTCGGCGGCAGGGATTTCTATGATTCCGCCGTGCGGATCGAGGCCATCCAGGCGGTAGCGGTGCGGGTGCGCAACAAGTAGCCTCAAGGCCGGTGGGCGCGCCCGGCTTTTGCTTCAGGTCACCGCCTGCAGGCCTCATTTGCGCCCCTTGGCCTCACCGGCCAGCCACAGCCCCGCGCGGAACAGTACCGGCCCCAGCACCTGGTTGACGGCAACCACGGCCAGCACCCCGGTAAGGAAAACCTCGCCGCCCAAGGCGGGCAGCCGCTGCCGGGCCAGCATTGCAAAACCCAGAGTCACGCCTGCCTGGGCCACAAACCCGCTCCAGGCATGGCGGCTCACCTGTGGCGGCGCCCCGGAAAAACGGGCGCCCAGGGAGGTCCCCAGCCAGACCATGGCGATGCGCCCGCCCGCCAGGGCCAGCGCCAACGGCAGCGCCGCGCCCAGTGCATCCATGTTCAGGCTGGCCCCCGCAATGGTGAAGAACACCACATAAACCGGCAGCGAGTGCCGCTCGATGGCCCGGATAAGGTCATCCCCGTGGGGGGAGTGGTTCTCGATATAAAAACCGGCCACCATCAGCGCGAGCAGACCGGAAAGATGGATGGCAGGCAGGGCCGAAACAGCCAGGAACGATGTGGCCAGCACCAGCAGGGGCACCTCGTGGCCCAGCCGGGCCAGATACTGAACCACCAGCCAGCCCAGCACCACCCCCATGGCGATGGAGCCCACGACCTCCCAGGCCAGCAGCAGCATCCGCAGCAGGTCAAAGCCCGATCCCGGCTCCAGCAGAAGCAGCGCCGCTCCCATGGCCAGGGTAAACAGGGAGATCACCACCACGTCCTTGACCACAGTGACGGCCAGCACCACGTCCGTAACCGGCCCCCGGGCCCTGTATTCCTGGATTACCGCCAGGGCGGTGGCCGGTGAGTTGGCACAGGCCGTCACGGCGAACAGAATCGCCAGGGCCAGCAGCGTGGACTCAGACAGGCCCGCCAGTGAGGGGAACCATGCAGCGCCCAGAGACACCAGCGCCCCGATGCCCAGTATGGTCAGCAGCACCTGCCCGACGATAACATAGCTGATTGTCCTGGCCAGAGGCCTCACCCGGGCCAGCTTCAGCTCGCCCCCCGCGCTGAGGGCAATCATCCCCAGGGCCACCGAGTCCAGCAGGCTCAGGGTATCCACCGTCTCCCGGTCCAGGATCGCCAGCACGGGATGCACCCGGCCCAGCACATAGGGCCCGAAGGTCATGCCCACCAGCAGGTAGCCGGTGATGGAAGGCAGTCCCAACCGCCTGACCCCTCCCCCCAGCAGGTAGGAAACCAGCAGCACGAACCCCAGGGCCATGGCCGCCGAGCCGGCCTCCCCCAGGTTGCGCCCCAGACCGGCGCCATGGTTGTCCAGAATCGCCTGATGGGACAGGAGAGCCAGGGCCAGCACCGCAAGCAGTCCGAGAATGCGGCTCATTGGGCCTTCCTCCTCCCAAGCACCCTTTGCGCCAGCGGCGGGCCCAGCAGGTCATTGGCGAACATGACGGTGATTACCACAGAGGTGACCAGATCGGCCAGCGAGGTGAATCCCCCCTGCCGGAAACTGACTGCCAGCGCCACCGCCATCCCCCCCTGTGACATCATCCCCGCGCCTATGAATGGGCTGACCGGCGAATCCTTCAGAAAGGCTCTCCAGCCCAGATACCCCCCGGCCAGCTTGCCGAGGCCCCTGGCCAGCAGGTACACCGGCGCCAGCAGCAGCAGCAGTCCCCAGTCAAAGCTGAGAAACAGCCCCGCCACCAGCAGAAACACCGCGTACAGATTGTGCTCGTGCTGAACCAGCAGTCCATAGGCGCTCTCCTTGCGGGGAGACATATTGGCAAAAATCACCCCACCCAGCATGGTCGCCAGCAGGGGCGAAAAACCAAGCGCCATGGCCGAGCCCGCCACCAGGGATATCGCGCCCAGCAGAATAAGTGAGTTCTCCCGAATGTCATCGCCCCGGGGAAACAGCCAGTGGGTGATTATGCCCAGCCCAGCCCCCAGCCCCAGAAAGTACAGCAGCCACTTGGCAACGGCCAGACCGATGGCTGCAACCTGGCCCCCTGCCCCAGGAGGCGTACCGATGGGAAATGTCTGGAGCAGCACATAGGTGCCGGCAAGCAACAGCACGGGAGGGATATCGTCCACGGCCGCGAAAAACTGCAGGGCGTTCCGGTCCGCGGGTTTGAACCGGCGGGAAGAAAGCCTGAACACCCCCGCCGGGGCCGTGCCCGCAGCGCAGATGCCCAGCACAATTCCAGCTACCATAAGCTCCGGGCCGGCGTACGCCCCCCCCGTAAACGTATCCAGTGCCCACCAGGACACCGGAGCCACCATAAAAAAACAGACCATCGCCGCCAGCAGACCCGCGCCGTAAAGGGAGCGCGGATAGCGGCGCATGAGTCTCCACTCCAGATGGGTGCCGTACAGAAACCCGATCCAGCCCATGGCAATGACCAGCAGGGGGGTGATCTTGAAAAGCGTTTCCTCGGTTAGCAGGTTGACTCCCTGGGGGCCGGCAAGCACCCCCAGCGCCACAAACCCGGCCCCGGAGTCGGCCAGTGGACGCAGGAACCCGGGCAGGCGCTGGCGTCCGAACCCCCACTTGGCCCCCGCCAGCACCAGAACAGCCAGCGCCGCCAGCAGCAGCCAGGTGCCGGTCGTCATGTGGGCTCCCTGCTGAGCCGGGCGAATTGCGAAACGGGCAGGGAGAACAGCACTCCCTTGGCACTTCCCTCCACATCCGACAGTACGTCCTGCAAAAGCGTGGTCAGGCGGGCCGTTACCTCCGGGCCGTCGACCACGGCGAAAATGGTGTGGTTGAAGGGCTTTGAGCCGGCGAACAGGTGCCGGAACCCGGCGAATATGGGTACATCCTGGGAGAGAATACGCCCCATGCCCTGGGATTCGATGACGGTGCTGGTGGGCACCCCGGCCTCCACCATGGCCGTCAGGACATCGTGCAGGTAATCCGGCTCATTGAGCACGCAAATCACCATCTCCCGGTTTTTCATAGGCTCTTTCTCAGACACGGCGTAACTCCACTTCTTCCAGGGCGCTGAACAGGTCTTCCGGCGAAGCAGCCTGGCGCAGGTGTTCCAGAAGCTGTGTATCGTGAAGCAGTCTCACCAGCCGGGCCAGGGTAACAAGATGCAGGCCCTGGGCGCTAGTCGGACCGCACAGGATGAACAGCAGATCCACCGGAATGCCGTCCGGAGAAGGATGCTGCACCGGCCGTTCCAGCCGGGCCACCAGCAGCATCGTCCGAGGCAGGGCGTCCAGATAGGCATGGGGAACGGCCACTCCGCGCCCCAGCCCCGTACCACCCAGCGACTCTCTGTTCATCAGGGCCCCTTCCAGGGACTGCCGCTGCTCACCCGTCAGCACCCCCCGGGAGACCAGGGTTGTCAGGAACGCCCCCAGGCAATCCACATAGGACCCGCCTGATATCCCCAGGGCGGCCTGATCCGGGTCGAACAGCGAAGACAGCTGGTCCATGGCATTCTCCTTTTTGGGTGGCCCGGCGAATCCCGGCAATTCCGCTTCAGACTGCGGTCCTGTCCGCATGGCGGGAACCGGCTCCCATTCAGGATATAAAATGCGGGACTGCCTCTCAAGGGGATTCCACCACTGCGGCTGGAAATAAGACTCCGCCACCCGGCCCGGTTCAGGGCTCGGGCTGGATATCCTCCAGTATATCCACCGCTCCCAGCACTGTCTCCAGGTTATCCTCCAGCAAGGACATGATGACCTCGAACTGCTCCTCCCGGGATGTATTCAGGGCCTTTTCCAGCTCCCGGGAAGCAGCCTGCAATTCCCTGGCAGATATATTTCCGGCGGCCCCGCTCAGTGAATGAGCCAGGAAGCCCGCCCTTTCCAGATCATTTTTCTCCAGCGCCCCATGGAGTTCATCGGCAACCCCGGAGAACCGCTCGCCGAAGCTCCTGATCATGGAAACCAGCAGGGCGTCCTCTCCCAGCATGCGTCTCCTGGCGTCCTGCAGATCTATGCCGGGCAGATCGGGCAGATTCAGATTTTCCGCCTTGGGGGGCGCGGCTTTCCACTGCTCCAGGGTGGCTGCGGCCGCCTGATCGGACGGACCCAGATATTCGTTCAGGGTGCGAAAAAGCTCCCTGGCCTGAAGCGGTTTGGTCAGGTATGCATTGAAGCCCAGTTCCAGGCAGCGCTTCCTGTCCTCGGGCAAGACATTGGCTGTAAGGGCGATAACGGGCAGGTTGTCATGGGCGGGATTCTTTCTGATGCTGGCGGCTGTTTCGTATCCGTCCATGACCGGCATATGCAGGTCCAGCAGCACCGCATCGAATTCTTCATGCTGCCCGCTCAGCTTTTCCAGCGCCTGTCTGCCGTTTTCAGCGGTGACCACCTCCATCTGGCAGTTCTGCAACACCTTCAGGGCCAACATCCGGTTTATCTCATTGTCCTCCACCAGCAGAATGCGCCTCCCCCACAGGTTTTTCCAGTGGTCATCATCGTCCATATCCTGGAAGCTTTCCCCCCGGATGCTGGTTTCATCCGGGCCTTGCTCCATCACCAGCCGCACCGTGAAGGTGCTGCCCTGTCCGGGCTGGCTGTCCAGGGAAATGCTTCCCCCCAGCAGGTCAATGATACCCTTGGTGATGCTCAGCCCCAGGCCGGTCCCCTCGTGGGCCCGGCGGGCCGTGTTGTCAACCTGGTAAAAAGGCTGAAACAGGTTTTCAATCTGCTCCGGGCTCAGACCGATACCCGTGTCCTGGACCAGCAGGGTCAGCTCGTGCCTGTTATTATCCAGGGGCCTTGCTGACACCCGGAGGCTGACGCTCCCCTGCCGGGTGAACTTCACCCCGTTGGCCAGCAGGTTCACCAGCACCTGTTGCAGGCGCAACTCGTCCCCCACCAGCACCTGGGGAACCCCGGGAGCCACCTCCAGGGAAAACGCCAGCCCCTTTTTCTGGGCCTGCACCTGGATGATGCCGTTAACGCGGGAGAACAGGCCATCCAGCTGAAACTGATGTTTATCAGCCTCCAGGTGTCCGCTTTCAATCTTGGAGAAATCCAGAATGTTGTTGACTACCCCCAGCAGCAGATCGCCCGAAAGACGGATATTGTTGACGAACTCCTGCTGTTCTTCGGACAGCTCCGTCCTTGACATCAACTCGCTCAGGCCCAGGATGGCGTTGAGAGGCGTCCTGATTTCATGACTCATATTGGAAAGGAATCTGCTTTTGGCCTGGTTGGCCTCCCCAGCCATGCTGATGGCATCCTGCAGGCGTTTCTGTTTTTCCTCAAGCTGCTTCAGAGTGCCCTTCATGGCGGGAATAATGATCAGTTGGGCCACCATGAAGATCATCACGCCCACCAACAGACCCATCAGGGCCACCGGCCTGGTGGTTTCCATGGCCCGGCTGTGTGACTGGATCAATTCCACGGTGCCCGCATTTTCCCCGGCAAAGCTCAAGGGCACCTTTATGGTCGTGGAAAGAAGACTGACCTCGCCGTGTATTTGGGCCAGACGCAGTCCCTCGGCGGAGTATATGGTGATCCGGTGGCTCTGAAAGGGAATGCCATGTGTATTGTGCAATCTGAGGTGGGCCTCCTCCAGGAACGGCTGCAGCTTATCCGGGTGTTCAACCTCCCGGGCCAGTTGAGCCAGTTCCTCCGTCATATGGCGTGCACCCTTGAGCTGATCCTGGACGTTGATCAGGAAAAACACGGACGGCACGACCAGGATCACCACCACGGGAGCGATTAACGAAATCACCCGGATGAGCTTGATCAGACTCCGCGTATTCAGATTCAACGAGAAATTTACCATTTGCCGCCAGCTTCAAGCCGGGACGCAGTGATTCCCGGAAGATTACATGCTCTTCTTCAACCCCAGACCGATGGGAAAGCACTTTTTTCATCGAGCCATGACGATGAAACGGTTGGGTCCTCATAACATATAACGCTAAAATGCGATGAGGCAGCTGAAAAACTCGAAGTTTGCCGGTCAGTTCAACGAAGGTTTTCTCCTGCTCTGTCATAAGCCAGTGGTATAGTAATAGTATATTTCTTGACAAACAGACTGCATTTCAACAGAGTTTTAGTCAACCAATAACCCTGAATAGAATGGATAACATGAGCAACGACCAGCCAACTCCGAAAAGCCAGAACATAGTTCCGTATGATTACAAGCTGACTAACCAGGAACGATCCCGGATAAAGGGTCACGGACCGGCCGCCCTCTGGTTCACCGGACTGCCGGGAAGCGGCAAGTCCACCATCGCCAACGCGCTGGAGCACCATCTGGCCGAGACCTTCAGGGCTCACACCTATCTGCTTGATGGGGACAATATGCGGGCCGGGCTGAACACCGACCTGGGATTTGGAGAGGATGACCGCCGGGAAAATATCCGGCGCTTCGGAGAGGTGTCGCGGCTGTTTCACGATGCCGGCCTGATAGTTATCGCGGCCCTGATATCGCCGTTCCAGGTCGAACGGAATCAGGTCAGGCAACGCTTCCCCGAGGGAACGTTTTTCGAGGTGCATATAAACTGCCCCCTGGATGTCTGCGAGGAGCGTGACCCCAAGGGCCTGTATAAAAAGGCCCGCGCCGGGTTGATCCAGGAATTCACAGGCATCAGTTCGCCCTACGAGCCACCTGAGTCGCCCGAGCTTATTTTGAACACCAACCAGAGCACCGTAACCGAATGCGTTTCTGATATTGTAGCCGCTCTGGTGCGCAACAAGATTCTCGCCCCTAAATAAATCCGGGTTGCCTGAAAACCAGCCGTCTGAGCAGGGGGCGATCTGGCCGCCCTGCTTCACAGCCAGGAACCTCTTCCTGGAAATCAGCAACCCCGGGCGCATGGCCGGGGGATTGGCCCCTCCGCCACGCGCTGCCGATAAATACGCCTGTGCAATACAGCACTGGGCGTTACAGCCCCTGAAAAAAGAACAACCTGCCAGCCCGTTTCAAAAGGTTCCCAGCCTTTGGATTGACCGGTCATAAAGCACCATATCTGCCACCACATCCTGCCGGGTTGCTTTTTCACGTCAGCCCGGCTTCTGAAACGCGAATTCCACCCTGGGTGGAATCCACGTCTTCGGCACTACCAGAACAGCGTGGAAGTACCATTGGGAAAACTGATAGCAAAGCTTATCATTTCGGGATAAACACTGAGAGACACTGCCACTCCCACAATGTTTCTC
>JAOUPZ010000118.1 GCA_029879595.1 Deltaproteobacteria bacterium
TTTGTTAAATGGAAATGATTTTTTGGGGAATTAACTAGAGAAGTATTATTGTTTTATCAAAACAATAATACTGTTCACTGTTGACCAGAATATAAACTTTTAATATAATGCAGGGCAACTGGGGGGGGCAATCCTTAGAAACACCTGCACATCCTGTTGAATATTTGAATTGATCAACAGGAGGATTATGGGGGAAAGGGCCAATAATGCGGTTTATCGTTATTGTTTTGGGGCTGTTTGCTGTTGCAGGTTTGTCGTTTGCCGAGAATCAGAACGACTCCCATCAAATTGAAGCCGGCTCCCTGCTGGAACTGAGAGGAAGTGGCATTGTCTACCCGGCACAAAACATTGATTATCTTGAAGATCCCGAACAAGTTTTAAATATTGTCTCTGTCAGTTCTCCTGAGATGGAAGCGGCTTTCAGTCCGCTGGCAGGCAGCAGCATAGCCTTTGGCATATCCCGCTCGGCTTTCTGGCTACGCCTGAGGCTGCACAAGCACACTCCTCAAGCCTGGGTGCTTGATGCAGGCTATCCACAGGTTGATCTTTTGCAGGCCTATTACAAAGAGGCCGGTGAATGGAAACTGCTGGAAACAGGAGATAGCCTGCCATTTCAACGCAGGGCTATGAATCTTTCTCAGGCCTCCATCCCACTTGACATGCCACCGGGAGAACACACCCTGTATATCCGGGTGGTAAGCGAGTCCTCGTTAACCTTGCCAATACTATTGTATCCTGATGATTTGTTTTTCCAGAGAAAGACTACAGAACTGCTAGTTGTTGGTGGAACATTAGGAATGATTCTCATCATATCACTGCTGATTATAATGTTAATTAAAGATGAGAAAAGAGAATTAAAGCTTAGCTATTCATTTTTTGTAATATCATTCACATTATACAGCATTATGTTAAATGGCTTTGGCCATATATATATTTGGCCAAATGTTCCACAGGCTAACAATCCGGCGTTTCTGCTGGGCATATATTCGACCTGCTTTTTTTTGCTGCACCTTTTTTATACTTTGTTTGAAGGTCAGCATCCCTGGCTATTTGTGGATATAACCAGAAAGCTGGTGATGCTTCTGGCGCTGGCTGGCATCATCATGATTCCCTTCATGGAGGCACGACTTCTTTTCCAGTATGTACACCTGCTGTATCCGGTTGGCCTGGGAACAGGCCTGCTTATGGCCATAAATGCCTGGCGCCGCGGGCTGACCGTTGGGATGCATACCACCATTTCACTGGTTGCAACCCTGGTGGTATCCATAGTGCTCTGGATGGCCAGCAGCGGCATTCCCATATTAAAGTATTCTCCGAACTACATCATCCAGGCAGTTGGGTCTTTTCTGCTCGTTTCCGTCTCTATAACCATCATTTATAACCGCAGCTATTTTTTTTCCGGAAATTCCCCGATTGCACAGCAACCCGAATCTGCCAGCCAGCCAGATTTGCTGACGGATCCTGCGCCCGAAGCAGGAACAACGGAACACAGCCCGACAGATATCGGCCCATCCGCCCAGAACGGAAACGGCAGGGCCCGACTGGAAATACCAGACATACCCCGGCAGGCCTGGCGGATATCTACCCTGGGTGACTTTAAGATCACTCACCCATCCGGCGATCAAACCGTGTTTAACAAAATAACCGCCAAGCAGATTGAACTGCTGAAACACCTGATAACACTGGGCGGGGAAAATGTGCCGGTGATCAAGATTCAGGACCTCATCTGGCCTGATCTTGACGGCGATAAAGCCAGCGGAGCCTTTGCGACAACAATCTACCGGCTGCGAAAATCTCTGGGAGCAAAAACCCTTGAGGTAAAAGGGGGCATGGTATCGTTAAACCATAAATTGGTGTGGGTGGACCTGCTGAATTTTCGCCAAGCAATCGCCAACGATTCTGCCCGGGACCTGGAGGACGGCCTGTTGCTTTATCGCGGCGATTATATGCCGGGTTATGAGCACCCGGAGGTAGAAAGAATGCGGGAAAATCTGTTCATCAGTTTCAAGAATAATTGTGTGAAGGCTTCCGAGGAGTTGTTGAACGAGGGACTGCTTAACCGGGCCTTGATGCTATTGGAACATGGGCTAAACCATGCCCCCCATTATGAACCACTGATTATCTCATTTGTGCAAACCTGCATGAAACAAAACCTCACCAGCAAAGCCCGTGACAGACTTGAGATCTATCTAAATGAAAACCGCCGCCAGCGCAAAGAGTTGTCATCGGAAATCAGATTTCTGGCCAGAAGGTTGAACCTGCATCTTCCAGCCGCTATTTAAGCCACAGATACCACGCTTCGCCATCTCCACCACCCCACCCCCCCCGAACGAACAGTTATTTTCTGCCCCAAGGGCATATTTCGGGGCAGCAAAAGAATGGCCCACCCCCCAGGCAGGTCTTGCTGGGCCTTAAACCAGGGTCGTATTCCCGGCTACAGAAAAAAATGGCCTTGTGAACATTTTGTGAACTTCATGTGAACGGTTTGTATATGCGGTTTGTGTAAGTTTTCAATGGCGGGGGACCCCTGCTTTCATAATCGAATTATTTTGCTGCATCACCATGCACATGAAGAGTTGCCAGGGAAGCCATTGGCTTGATTTCCCGGGAATCTTTGCAGGAGAAGGCAAAATACTAAAGTGAAAACCTATTTTGTTTTTGGAGAAACAATCATGAAACACCACTTTAAGTTCCTGGCATCCAGGGGCGGTTTTTTAAGGCGCCACTTGGTGCCCGCCTTTGCCCTGCTGGCCCTGCTGGCCCTTTCGGCCTGTGATAAAGCCGACAGCGGCAACAAAAGTGCCGCAGTAAAATTTTCCGGCATTTCCATAACGCCGGGCACGTCAGCACTTCCGGCCAATGTGGCACAAAACCTTACTGCCAGGGCCGATTTTTCCAATGGCACTTCCATAGACATAACTCCCGCAGTTACCTGGAGTTCCGACACCTCAGACATTCCCGATAGCGCTGGCATGCTGGTGCTGACGGGTACTGCAGGCACCCTGACCACCGTTACCGCGACCCTGGATGCAACCAGCATCACCCAAAACGGCTTTGACCAGACAGATGATGGCAAGGCCCTGCTGGAAAAGGTCGATCTTGAGGCCGATACATATTCAGCCACCGCCACCCTGGAGGTAAACGGCGCTGAATTCAAAGGCAATACCACCGATATGCGTGTGACTAACGGCACCCTGACCATAGTCGAAAACCAGACTTTGCAGTTGGTGCTGGAGGGTGACTTTGATGATGGAATGACCTATGACCTTACCCAAACAGCCGCCTGGAGCAGCAGCGGTAATGTTGTCGCCGTCAATGCAGACGGGCAGATAACTTCCGTCGGTGGAATTGGAACTGAAACCATCACGATAAACTACAACGGGGTGGTGATAACGGTTAATATTGTTGTCGGCCCGGAGACCCTGCTCTCCATGAGTTTCGGCGATACCCCCGTGTCCATTCCGGCCGACCTGGTATATTCCACCTCCCTTATCGGGCATTTCGACAGTGGAAAATCACGGGAAATAACCAATCTGGCCTCCTACACCTCATCCTCTGCCGACCTGAGTACCGGTTATGATTCAGCCATCATTGGTGCGCTGCATATCGTATCCTCAGTGCCGGGCAGCTACACAGTAACTGCCTCGATGGACGATGGCAGCGGCAGCAACACCATAACCGCCGAACTGCCCGTGCAGATCAGGGCCGTGACGCTGGAAAGCGTTTCCGTCAGCCCCGCCACCGCAACGGTTCCCAATGGCCGGACTCAGCAGTTTGCGGCACAGGGCAACTACTCCGACGGCACTTCATATGAGATAAACAGCCACACCCAGATTTCATGGACGGTAGACGGAGGCAATTCGATCAGTTCAACTGGTCTGGCCACAGCCGCCCAACTGGGAACAGCCACCGTTACCGCAACAGATAATAAATCCAGCCAGGCCGGTACCGCCGCCCTTACGGTGACCGATGCTGTGTTGGAGGACATCGTTGTGAGCGAGGCCACCAGCGCCAGCAGCGTTCCCAACGGGATGACCCTGCAGATGGCCGCCAATGGGAGTTACAGTGATTCCCAGAGCGTGGATATAACCAGCTCTGTCTCTTGGAGTTCCAGCGACAACTCCATTGCCGCTGTAAATGCCAGCGGAACAGTCACCGCCAAAGCCCTGGGGACGGTAGATATTATCGCCACCGATTCCGCTTCCGGTATCTCGGGCAGCTACTCGGTTACCGTGACCGCGGCCATAATCACCGCAATAACTGTTGCCCCGGACCCCATTGAGATACTGGTCGAGCAGACCCAGCAGTTTACGGCCACTGCCAATTTGAGTGACGGCACACAGATTACCCCCTACACGGATGTAACCTGGGTCTCAAATTACACCGCCAACTTGACCGTTGACGCCGATGGTTTGGCCACAGGGGTGGAGGACAGCACTTCCCTGGGAGACACTGTTTTAATCACCGCCACCGATAACAGCGGGACCGGTCTCTCCGGCTCGGCTGTTGTGACCGTGAAGGCAGCAACCCTGGTCTCTCTGCGGGTAGACCCCGCGACCGCTTCGGTAGTGGATGGAAAAACCCTGACCTTCGCGGCATTTGGCACCTATGACAATTCCATTGAGTACCCCACGGACCTGGTTACCTGGTCTAAAACCGATGGAACAGGCTCCGCCACCATTGATGGAGCCACCGGTGTGGCCACCGGGGTCACGGAAGGTTCTGTTACCATTACCGCCACTTCCACCATCAACGGCGCCATCAGCGCGACATCGGACCTGACGGTGACTGCCGCCCTGCTGGAGACCATCGGAATCTCAGGTACTCCGGAAGCTCCGATGGGCAGGGATCTGACCCTCACGGCCAACGGTGTCAACACCGATGGTTCGGCCTACACCTTTACCAATCTCCAATGGTCTTCCGACAACACCGACTTTTCCGCGGTGGACGGGGTGGTGAGTATCGCCCCCACGGCAACCGAGGGAGATACCGCCATCATTACCGCCACAGAAGCAGGGGTAACCGGCTTCGGCGGTGGCGAAATATCAGCCACCCGCACGGTAACCGCCCTGGCACCTGTGCTGGATATCGTGACTGTCACTCCGGCTACTGCCGATGTGCCGGTGGGGACCGGTCTGCAACTCTCCGTGACCGGGACAGGCTCCGACGGCAACCCCTTTGCCCTGACGGGAATTACCCTCACCAGCGATACCGCAGAGGTGACAGTAGACAATGAAGGGAATGTCTCGGTTGATCCTTCAACCACACCGGGCACACAAGCCACCATTACCGCCACCAGCGGAGGTATTAGTGGAACCGCTCTTATTACGGCGGCCGACGCTGTGTTAACGAGCTTCACCATTAACGGCCCTGTGGGCATTGATGACTACATCGGAGTTGGTGTGACAGGCGCATACAGTCTGGCCTCTGCCACTTACTCAGATGGCAACACCTTCGTCACCGGTCTGCCGACCGCTACCTGGACGGCTGTCAACGGCACCGGTCAGGCTTCCATCAATGCAGATGGTACCGGAGTAACCGGAGTGGCCGTGGGTGGCGTCACCATCACCGCCGCCATCGGAAGCGTGGAAACCAGCACAACTCTGACCGTGTACCAGCCGACGGCTGATGCTGGCAGCGCTCAGAACGTGACCACCGGCACAGCGGTTACCCTTGACGGATCACTTAGCTCCGATCCCACAGGTGAGGGCATAATCTACAACTGGACTCTGGTAGATGGCTCGGCCGCCAACCAGACCGGGATGTTTGCCAACGCCGGCACGGCTTCCCCCAGCTTCACGCCTGGCTCTGCGGGGGACTGGGTGGCCACTTTGGTGGTATCAGACACCGATGGAGCTTTCAGTCAGGCGGCTACCGTCACCATCTCCGTCTTTGATCCGCCAGTTGCCAGCATCGCTGCGGAACCTGATGTGACGGTTGGTGGAGCGGTAAGTCTGGATGGTAGCGGCTCAACGGCCTCGGCAGGTAGCATCGCCACATATGAGTGGACACTGGTGGATGGCTCGGCCACCGACCAGACCGGCCTGCTCAGCGGCGCCTCCACGGCCACACCCAGCTTCAGTCCCGGCACCTCCGGCACCTGGGTGGCTACCTTGCTGGTAACAGACAACATTGGTGGAACACACACCGCGAGCGTTTCAGTTGTGGTCAAAGATCCGCCCACGGTAAACGCCGGCGCCGATCAGACCGCAGATGTTGGGGTTGAGGTGATCCTTTCTGGGGTTGCAACTGACAACTCTGGCACAGGGCTGACATACCTGTGGGAACTTGCCGCTCCCGGACCCAGCACCACAGCAGCTCTTACGGTAACCGACGCTCTGGATACCGCCTTTACCCCGGACGTAGCCGGCGACTATGTTGCCACTTTGACGGTTACCGATGGCCTGGGCGGGGTAAGCACCGGCACCGTGATTGTTTCTGTCACCAAAGTGCTGCAGACGCTGACCATCAGCACCAGCGATCCGACAACACTCAATCCGGAGGATACAATCCAGTTCACCGCCATGGCTCAATATAACGATGGCCTGCCCGCGGTTGACGTCACAACCTCGGCCACCTGGTTTCCAGCCTGTTATGCCTGGGTGTGTGTCGATACTAATGGGACGTTCATTGCCTCGGTATATGCCAAGGTTGGCACCACAAACGTTACCGCCAGCCTGGATGGGATTACTTCCAACTTCATCCCCGTTACCATAAACGAGGTGGTTATCAGCCTGATGATGCAGGCTACATCTGGCATGAGCTCGCTCCTTACTGGATGGACCATGGCCTCTGGGGTTCCTTCTCAATTTGCCGTTTCTGGCAGACTGAACTACACAGGTAACGTCTTTGTCCCTGTGGGAGCGGACTCCACCTTCACCCAAACCGCTGGGATGATATCTTCAGGTGACGTCCCACCGATTTATACAAGTACCGCCCTGGGGTGGAATACTGAATCGGTCACGGCGACTTATATGTCGTACAAGGAGCTGACAGTCACTCAACCGGTAAGCGTTGTTGACTTTGACCTTGTCACCACGATAACGGCCTTGACAAACAATGGGGATGGCACGCTCACCGTTTACGGCAACATTGTAAACAACGGCACCATGGCCACAGATGGAACAAACACCACGATTTACATCTATCCCAATCTGGCTTCCCCGCCAGCACGTGGAACTTTTAGCTTCACCTATTGTTTTTTGACCCTGACCGCCATTTCCAATGGTGAGTCCCTGCCCTTTACCTGCACCATTACTTCGGCAGAAACCGGCGGCACTGCCTATGTTTCTGACAGCGGAAATCACCCCGATGTTAATACGAGCAACAACGTCTCTGCCGGTTTCGCCTGGTAGGATGTTTCGCTCACCTCCCTCCTGCGGGCCCGGAACATACTGCTCGGGCTCCAGGGGGGTGGTAACATCTTTTCAAAATTCCCCGTCCGGGCGTTCTGCCCGGGCGGGTTTTTTTTTGCCGAATCCATCAGGTCATATCAGCCGGGAATATTGCGTTTCAAGGGCGCTATTTTCTGACGGGAAGCTGCACGGAAAAGCTGTGTTGCATTTGATCAGGGGCGGATGATTTTATACAGGCCGGATGCCTGCGGTTTGTGTTGGCAGCCTTGAGCCCGGCAGGGAATAGATAACTTCCGCTTTATTTTCCGTTACAAAGCATTCAAGCAGCAGCTGGCAGGTTTTTAACTTGAAGAATGTTTCCGATAATGGGGGCTTTGGTTGTTTTTAGTGGCTGGCATGAGCCCGGCGGCAAAAGAAATATTAAACAATGTTGATCGGACCTTGATTCGCATGAATCTTTGATTTATTATCACGATAAATTTATTTTTCAGTTTATTTTGCAGGTGGCATCAGACTGCTGCAGTAGTCGGGGAGCGGGGTCCCGGACAACGACTGGCTGGTCGCCTTAATACTTCTACACGGGGCACATAGCCCTGGATAATATCAAATCAAGTTAAGCCATGGTCGTGAACTAGCCATTGGGCCTCTCAGTAGTTTTTCGGTGTGTTATTCACCACCTGGCCTGAACTCAGGCAATTATTGAGCTTTGAATTATGTCTGAAAAAAACGTGATTGACTTGACGTCTGCCTCACAGGGAATCAGCAGGAAAAAAAGAGGGAATAAACTGAAGTCAGTTTATGGTTTATTTTCGGTAGATGAACAACTGAGCGTAGCTGATTTTAATATCAGCGATGTTGTTGAAAGTCTTTCCGATGGATTCGCTCTGTATGATGCAAACGACAATCTGGTGCTATGGAACAGCAAGTTTGCGAATATAATTTCCCATGCCAAAGATATTCTGCGCCCGGGAGTTGCCTTCAGGGAGCTGGTTGCCAAATGCGCGCATGAACATGTGGTGAATGGTCTGATAAACCAGGAACAACGGGACATATGGATAAATGAAGCCTGTGAGTTTCAACGGGAATGCGGAACATATGAAAGAGAAACACCCGATGGGAAATGTTATCTGGTCTCCCGCAGAAAAACTTCTGAAGGTTTAATAGCTGTTGTCTGGACAGACATCA
>JAOUPZ010000473.1 GCA_029879595.1 Deltaproteobacteria bacterium
CGACAATCCCCCTGGAGGAGGTTATCTCCCACATGGCATCCCTGGGGATTCCAATTGAACTGGGGCCTGTGGAGCGCACCGGCGCCCAAGGCCCGCTGCAATCTATCTATTTGCGGGACCCGGACCAGAACCTGGTGGAAATCTCCAACCAGATAGGTTGAATCCAGCCGGAGATTCTCAGAATATTCTCCCCCCTGCCTTACAGACGGTTCAACCTAAAACCCTGCAGACATGCCAAACAGTATGATGCTGTCCGTGGCACTGGAACCGCCTTGACTATAGGCTGTCTGGCGATACTCCGGGCCATAGGAAACCCCGCCATTTTCCTTCAGGTAGACCACGTCGATGTTGGTCACCTCCGCCTTCAGGGCACCGGCAAGGGAGTGTTTCACAATGTGGCCCCCAAACCCATTCTTCATTTTCATCGACAGCCCCATCCCAGTGAGCTTGATCGGATCCGCACACTCAAACAGGCTGTCCTGGCATACCAGTGTAGCGCTCGTGTAATCGGCACCAAGTTTCATGTTGCCCATGTCCATGTTTCCACCAGCGCCAATGCCGGTTCCTTTGCCGATTTCTTTGGTACCGGTGAAAGTTCCCTTGGAGGTGGTGTAATAGGCATTATAATTGATCTTATCCGCCTTTCCCTTGATGTGGCCCACCAGGGTCTGAGAAAAATCGGTTGCCGTCACAAGTTCACCAGTGGCCAGATCCAGCCTCCGATACCCACATTCAGGCACACAGCCATCGCTCAGGCCCGCGCCCACGGTCATGTTGCCCATGTCCATTTCAAAATTGGCAAGACCCTGCCCTCTGAAATCCAGGTTGGCCTCCAGCCCACCCACAGGTCCCTTGGGTGCGTTGATCACCGCCACGTTGCCCTTGATCGCATCGATCCCAAAGGCATTCCCGCTCACCTCCAGCGCCTTTGCCTTGTCAATGTTCCAGCGCACCTCGTGATTCCAGTGCATCAGGTGCTTCTCCGGCGCACCCGCTAGATTGGGGTTTCCCATTTGATCAGGGTTTTCCTCAACGGAAACCTTGGTGCTCAATTCAAAAGCCCCTTTGGTGGCTTCAAGACCAATCGAAGCATCCCCAAGCATCTGGGGGGTGGACATGGACTCGGTACCTGTAGGCGTAGCCATCTGCCAGGTCATATACCCGGCTCCAGTCTTCACGTCGCCGGTTACTTTCACATTTTGCGCCTGAGCGTTTCCCCCGGAAAACCCCGCTGCCATCGCGAAGACCGAAACGAATAGTATGTATTTTCTGAAATTCATTTTTTTCTCCTGAATCTGTTTTTTTCGACTATTGCTAAACCAACGTTTTCCACGCTCACGACCTGTCCCCACCCGCGGCATGCTTCAGAAAAGTATCAGTTATTATATCTATTTCTTATATCTCATTTTACCAATAAAAAAAAGCTTTGGAACGCTCGGGTTTTACAGCCCGCAGACCGACTACGAAACCAAACAGTTAGCGGGAAGGAAGATTGTGCAGGAATCCAGACAGGGTTTGAAAATATTTTTCTCCTGCGACCAGGTAGGTATCGTTGTGCTGCCCGTTGGGGACGGGAAAGAACTGTTTTTGGGGGGAGATGGAGCCATTATACAGGGTCTGGCCCATCACGAAGGGAATCAGTTCATCGGATTGTCCGTGAATGATCAGCAATGGCTTCTCCAACTCCTTTACAGCCTCCAGAGTGTTCAGCCGTGTGTGCACCAGCCAGCGTATTCCGGGAAACGGCAGCACCTTGGAGGCCATATCGGGCACGGAGGTGAAGGTGGATTCCAGCACCAGTGCCGCCACTGGCCGTCGGCGGGCCACCTGCGCGGCCACGGCCCCACCCAGGGAACGGCCAAACAGGGCAATCGGCCCCTGGCCCCGGCTGGCCAGCCAGTCAAAGGCTGTAAGACCATCGGAAATCAGTCCGGCTTCGCTGGGCCGCCCGGTGGAATCTCCATAGCCCCGGTAATCAAAGATCAGCACAGAGATCCCAGCCCGCCAGAGCCCGGCCAGGTTGTGGATACGTTGCTCCCGGGTGCCGGCATTCCCATGAAAAAACACCAGCCTGGGGGCCTCCGGTTCCGGCCGGGGCAGCCACCAGCCGCCCA